>NZ_JBFALK010000022.1:0-196290 GCF_040656155.1 Microtetraspora glauca | reverse complement strand
ATCTCAGCACGCCCAAGCCCACCGACCGGCCGTAACGCTACAAACTCACGCGATCACACTTCGCAGTTCGGGCATTCGCTCGCGAAACGCCCTCTGATAAGGAAGTGATCAGGCCGTTGAGGGAGCCTTGGCCGTACAGCCACGAGTACAGCCAAGGGGACGAACGACGGCGGAACTCGGCGAACGCCTACGAACACCGCGACCGCAGGTCAGAGTCTCTGACCTTGATCGAATCGACTTCCTCTGATCCGCAGGTTCATGAGCTGACCTGCGGACTCGCTTCTCTTGTGGGAGATCACTCCCAGGAGCCTGGTGCGCCAACGATGAGATCTTCAGGCCGTGGGAGCGTGGCCAGCTCATCTTCGATGGAGTAGACCTCAAGACACGAAAGATGGCCTTCTTGGACGAAGAGCAAGACGCCATCACTGCGCCCACGTACGCCGGCAGAGATCAGTACGCCGTCTTGCACCAGTGAGGCGAGTGCGCGAGGTCCTGCTCCCGCGCGAAGATCCACTGTCGCGCATCCGCATCCGCATCGCCCGCTGACAACTGCCGAAGGAACCTGAGCCCGAAGTTCGCCCGCGCCGGGGAAATCCTCTGCGAGGAGTGCCAGGATGACGGCTTGCTCCTCGACTGACAGATGACGCTCACTACTCGACACGTCGTCACGGTAGCGGATCGGGCGTGTGGGATATGCGCGGGATAGCTCATGATCATGGCCTTGAGCTGCTATTTCTCGATTGTGAGGGGCTTCGGAACGAGCAGTAGGTTCCCGCAGCTCGGCGTGGACGCGCGGGGGATCCATAGGTTCCCCGGGATCCGGCGTGGATCGTGGTGATCGTCTCGGTCAATGCCCGGCGAACCGACCGGGGCCCTGGATTCGGTGTCGGGTACGGGCCACCGCCGCCGTGCCACCGGCGCCCCGGCCTGCGAAATCGGGAGTGGCGTGATGACCTTCGTCGAGGTGTCACCGGACTCGGGAGCGGCGCGATGACCGTCATGGAAGTGGCCCGGCCGAAGTTGTCCCCGGCCAGGATGCGGCCCCGCGACGTGATGCGCGTCGGTGCGGTCGGCCTGCGCACGCGACCGTTGCGGGCCTTCCTGTCGGCGCTCGGCATCGCCATCGGCATCGCGGCCATGGTCAGCGTGGTCGGGCTCTCGTCCTCGTCGGGCGCCGAGCTGGACCGTACGCTCTCCGCGCTCGGCACCAACCTGCTCACGGTCTCGTCCGGGGCCACCGGGTTCATGACCCCGACGACCGCGAAGCGGACGCCGCCGACCACGACCTGCGTGTCGGGCCCGATCGAGCCCACGCCGAGCCGCTGGGCGGCGGAGGAGCCGAGCACGGCGGCGGGGTAGCGTTCGGTGGCGGCGTTGAGCCAGGTCCCGCTCCGCAGGGTCGCGCCGACGGTGGCGGGCAGGTCTAGGCGGGCCGCGTACGTGGTGATACCGCCGGTCTGGGCCTCGGAAATCTCCTCCGACCGGTAGACCTTGGCGTCGCCGATGCGCCCGATCGACGAGACCGCCTGGGCGGGGCCGATCCGTTCGATCATCGCCTCCGCGTCCGTCGGCATCTGCGCGATGTCGCCCATGATCGTGCGCTCGCCACCGAACTGGACAGCGGCGTCCTGGTGGGCTGGCCGGTGGCGGAGTCCAGGCTGGGCTTCGACGGGCATCCGACCACGCTCTACACCCGCTCGGAGGAATCCAAGCTGGAGGCCGTCCGCCAGGTGCTGGCCGGCACCGCCAATCCGGAGGCGCCTAACGAGGTGGACGTCTCCCGCCCGTCCGACGCCCTGGCCGCCAAGCAGGCGACCAGCCAGGCGTTCGCCAACCTCCTGCTGGGGGTGGGGGCCGTGGCCCTGCTGGTGGGCGGAGTGGGGGTGGCCACACGATGGTCATCTCGGTGCAGGAACGCCGCGCCGAAATCGGCCTCCGCCGCTCGCTCGGGGCCACCCGGGGGCAGATCCGCACCCAGTTCCTCGCGGAGTCGCTGCTGCTGTCGGGTCTGGGTGGGGGAGGGGGGATCCTCCTGGGGACGGGCGTCACGATGGGCTACGCGCTGTATAGCGGCTGGCCCTCCGTGGTGCCCGTCCTGGGCCACCGCCGGCGGCCTCGCCGCCACTTGGGGTCAGGGCCGAAGCGTTCTCATGTTGTGAGACCGAGTAGCTGAAGCCCGTCGGTGAGGTGGCTGCGGTAAACCCGCGGTTTCGTGCAGAGGTGTCGCTCACCGTGGATCAGGTGGATCAGAAGGTGATCGAGGCATTCGCGCCGGAGCGTCCCACGAACCGCTCGGCGAACGCATTCGCCCGCGGTGAGCGCGGCGGCGTCTTCGCGACCGCGTCCGGATTCATCTCGGAGAGGAGGTGTCCACGGTTCGCAGGTCGCGGGCGCGTGTTTCCGGGGCGAGCAGCATGGCGGTGACGGTGAGGAGTGTCATGGCGACCAGGTAGATCGCTACCGGGGTGCCTGAGCCGTACGTCTTGAGCAGCCACACGCCGATGATGGGTGCCAGTGATCCGCCGAGCACGCTGCCGAGTTGGTAGCCGATGGAGGCGCCGCTGTAGCGGACGTTGGTGCCGAACAGTTCGGAGAAGAAGGCGGCTTGGGCGCCCACGACCATTGCGTGCAGGAGAAGGCCGACGCTTACGGCGAGCAGCACCGCGGCGAAGGTCTTCTGCTCGACCAGTGCGAAGAACACAAACGACCACACGCCGGCGGAGAGCGCTCCGGCGATCGCGACCGGGCGGCGCCCGATCCGGTCCGACAGCGCGCCGGAGGCGAGGATGCCCGCGGTCTGTACGACGGAGGCGATGGTGAGGGCGTTGAGCGCGAGCGAGCGTGGCTGCTGCAGGTGTGTGGTGACGTAGATGACGAGGAACGTGGCGAAGGTGTAGAAGATGGCGTTTTCGCCAGCTCGGGCGAACGTGGTGATCAGGACGTTACGCCAGTTGCCGATCAGCACGCGCCTGATGGGGGCCGCGGTGTGCGCAGCCTCGGCGGAGGCGCGGGCCTCGAGGAACAGGGGGGACTCCTCCACTGTGGTCCGTACCCACAGTCCGATGACGATGAGTACGGCGGACAGCAGGAAGGGCAGGCGCCAGCCCCAGTTGATGAACTGTGCCTCGCTCATGGTGATCGACAGGACCGCCAGCACGCCTGTGGAGAGCAGGTTGCCCAGCGGGCCACCGGTCTGCGGCCAGGCGGCCCAGAACCCACGGCGTTCGCGGGAGCCGCTTTCGGCGACGAGCAGCACCGCCCCGCCCCACTCGCCGCCCAGGGAGAAGCCCTGCACCAGGCGGAGGGTCACCAGCAGCAGCGGGGCCAGTACGCCGACGGACGCGTAGGTGGGCAGCAGGCCGATCGCGAACGTCGACCCGCCCATCAGGAGCAGGCTCAGGACAAGTGCCCGCTTGCGGCCCTGCCGATCGCCCAGGTGGCCGAAGACCACTCCACCAATGGGACGGGCGGCGAAACCGAGGGCATATGTGACCACGGCGAGCAGCACACCGGTCAGCGGATCGGTCGTCGGGAAGAAGACCTTGTTGAACACCGTGGCAGCGGCCGTGGCGTAGAGGAAGAAGTCGTAGAACTCGATCGTCGTGCCGATCGTGCTTGCCGCCAGGAGGCGGGCGATGCCGGTCCGTGGAGATGGTGAGACAGACACAGATCCCTCCATGCAGGAAGTGGTTGGGCTACCAGGTGCGCAAGGTCGGTGCGTAGCCGTCGGCCGCGATGCCGAGGCAGATCACGGCGTGCTCGGATCAGCGGCTGCCGGAGACCACTGCCGGCTCATCGGAAGCCGACTGCTCTCGTCCGTCGCCGGAGGTTTCGGTGTTCGGCAGCGGGTTGTAGATGAGGCTGAGGTGCAGGCCGTAGTGAAGTTGGCCCGGTTTGGTGGACACCTGACCTCTGGGGAACCCTGGTTCCCGGAAGGAGTCCACTGTGCCGAATAACTATCCGCCGGAGTTCCGCCGGCAGATGGTGGAACTGGTGCGCGCGGGACGGTCGCCGGAGGATCTCGCCAAGGAGTTCGAGCCCTCCGCGCAGTCGATCCGTACCTGGGTGCGCCAGGCCGACCTCGATGACGGCCGCCGCCAAGACGGCCTGACCAGCGCCGAGAAGGACGAGCTGGCCCGACTGCGCCGCGAGAACAAGATCCTCCGCGAGGAGAAGGAGATCTTGCGTAAGGCCGCGGTTTTCTTCGCGCGGGAGACGGATCGGCCGAGATGAAGTACCGGCTGATCGATGCGGAGAAAGACCACCACGATGTCTCCCTGCTGGCCCGGGTGCTGGGTGTGTCGCGCCAGGGCTACTACGCCTGGGCCAAGCGCGGCCCGTCCGCTCGCGCCCGTCGTGATGCCGAGCTGACTGAGAAGATCCGCCGGCACCATACGGCCTCCGATGAGATCTATGGAGCGCCGCGCATCCACGCCGACCTGCGCGAGATCGACGGGGAGAAGGTGGGCCGCAAGCGAGTGGCGCGGCTGATGCGCGCGGCTGGGCTGGCCGGTGTCTCCCGGCGCAGGGGCTGTCGCACGACGATCGCGGATCGGCGGGCTGCAGCCGCATCCGACTACGTCGACTTCTACGCCTCGGAGCACCACGCCGCCAATCTCGGCCAGATCTTCCGCCCCACGCAGGCGCCGTTGACCCCCAACTGGAAGCATCTGCCCATCGGCTACCACGGCCGCGCCGGCACCGTCGTGGTGTCCGGGACACCGGTCACGCGCCCGGCGGGGCAGTACATCGTGCCAGACGCTGCGTCGCCGGCCTTCGGGCCGTCGCGACGACTGGACATCGAGGCTGAGATCGGGTTCGTGGTGGGTACGCCGTCCGCCCTGGGCGGTTCCGTCCCCGCGGCGGCCTTCACCGAGCATGTGTTCGGCGTGGTGCTGGTCAACGACTGGAGCGCCCGGGACATCCAGGCATGGGAGTACACGCCGCTCGGGCCCTTCCTCGGCAAGTCGTTCGCCACGTCGGTCTCGCCGTGGGTGGTGCCGGTGGACGCGCTGGCGGCGGCGCGGGTCGCCCCGCACCAGGACCCGGCGCCGCTGCCGTACCTCAGCGACGGTGAGCGGTGGGGCCTGGACATCACCATGGAGATCCGGCTCAACGGGCACCTCATCTCACGCCCTCCCTTCGGAAGCACGTACTGGACCGCCGACCAGCAACTCGCGCACATGACGTGCAACGGCGCCTCGCTGCGCACCGGTGATCTGTACGCTTCGGGCACCGTGTCAGGGCCACACCCAGACCAACGCGGTTCGCTGATCGAGCTGACCTGGAACGGCGCGGATCCGTTGGAACTGCCTGACGGCTCCCGCCGCGCCTATCTCATGGACGGCGACACGGTCACCATCAGCGCCTCCGCGCGCTCCGCGGACGGCACGAGACTGGGTTTCGGCGAAGTGACCGGAACCATTGAGCCGAACCGTTGAGGGAACCCGTACCTTGCCAGAACGGCGCTGTCGTCGGATCGAGGCCTTCTTCGTCAGGCCCCGCGCATCTTGCGGGCGTGCGCCAGCAGCTCGGGCACCCCGTCGGCCAGCACCAGTAGCACGCGGCCAGGGATCAAACGCGGCGCGGCGTTCGGCCTCTGAGCTGTACGCGCGGGCGTAGGCGGCATGATCGTGTGGTACGTGTCGACCGCGACTGGCGGGCCGGCGCGGTGCTCCTCACGTACGCCGCGGGCTGGCTGCCGTGGTTCTACTACGCGATCGCCGACAAGAGAACGATGTACCTGTTCAACGCGCTCCCGATGGTGCCGTTCATGATCCTCGCGGTCATGTTCGCCTGCGGCCTCATACTCGGGCCCGCTGTACCAGACAGGCGGCGGCTGATCGGATCCATAGCTGTCGGCGCCTTCGCGCTGCTCGCGCTGGCCGACTTCTGGTGGCTCTATCCCGTCATCGGTGGTGAGGTCATCCCACGAAGCCGGATCTGGCCGGACAGCGCATACCTCGTGTCAGCATGTGGGGCAGGTCCATACGCAGACGACGCACGAACGATCGGCTGACGACGGCACCCGATCTGAACCGCGGCGACCGCATCGGCGCCCGTGCGGGTCGGTGAGATGTGCCAGCCGTGCTCGATCTTGGTGAAGTAGTCGGTGACCCCGGCCAGCCGCCTTACGCCGCCGCTGGTGGCCTCCTACTCGGAGAAGTCCGGCTGCCCCACCTGGGTGGGGCCATCCGGCGGCTCGGCGTCGCGGGCCTTGGCCAGCTGCCGACGTTCACGGCCCGGCCCTGCCCAGCCAAAGTGGACCTTGACTATCCAAGGCATACGCATATAAACAAATGAAAAACCACATGAATCAGTAGTGAACCCACATGGCTTAGCCGACGCCTCCCGCCGTCGGGAGTCCCTCGTCCCCGCCGAAAGGGGCAGTCCTATGAGGTTCTTAACGATCATCCTGATCGCCGCAGTGATGATCGCGACCGGTGGGACGAGCCCCGCTGCGGCCGCGGGAAGAACGACGTCGTTATGCGCACGTCCGCCCTCTCTCGCGACCGCAGTCAAGATCAGCTGCGGTGCCGCCCGGGGAGGACGGGTGGGCGCGCTCGCCGTCGCCGCTGAGGATGTGGTGATCAGCGTCGAAAGCGAAGGCGTCGATCCCGCGATGGTGGAGCGGATGATCGATCTTGAAGGGTTGGATCAGGGGCGCCTTAGCGACGTCATCAAGAACACCATCGAGACCCACCCCCTGGACCTCCCGGATCCCGGGGTCAGATGGTTCGACTTCGACGGCACCGTCGTGAACGCGAACGGCGAGCTGGCGATCGTCATCCCCCAGGAGGATGTCCAGGCCGACATGGCGGACTGGGTGATCACGACCGTCGCCGGAACCATCGGGCAGCTAGCCGGGCTCGCGGCGGGCGCGATCTGCCTGGCGGCCTTCGCGCCAGCCGCCCCCGCAGCCGGCCCCGTGTGCGGGGCGGTCTTCGGTTTCACGAACGCGTTCGTGTGGAACCTGATGGCGTCGGTGCTCAGCGGCAAGGACGCGGGCACCATCGAGGTCCTGGGAGCCGCGCTGTGCACCGGGGTCGTCGCCGCCGTCGGCGGCGCCCTGTGGGGCAACGCCCTGGCGCCGTGGGCGGCCGAGCACGCGCAACCCATGCTCGTACGGGTGGCCAAAGTCGTCATCGACGCCGGCCGCTCCCTCGGCTGGTGGTTCGGGAGTGGAGTGGTGACCGCCACGGTCTGGCTGGCAGCGCAGCTGGTCAATCTGGGCCGGATCGCTTACCCCCTGATGGTCGCGGCGGCCCGGCGCCTCGGCTATCCCACCCCCGCCTCGAATATGCGCATCATGCCGCTGGGCGACTCGATCACCCAAGGGATGGGCAGCCCGACGCGGTCGAGTTACCGGGCCGAACTGTGGGAAGGGTTGAAGCCGGTCACCGAGGTGGTGAACTTCGTGGGCACCCAGGAGAGCGGCAACCTGCCCGACAACGACCACGAAGGCCATATCGGGTGGCGTATCGACCAGATCGCCGCGGTCGCCGAGTGCGCGCTGCCGTACTACCGGCCCAACGTCGTGACCCTGCACGCCGGCACCAACGACATGAACCAGAACTACGCCGTGGAGACGGCGCCGCAGCGGCTGGTCCAGCTCGTCGAGCGGATACTCGCCTTGTCGCCGGGGGTGACGGTTCTGGTCGCGACCCTGGTGCCGTCCACCAAGCCCGATGTGGGCCCGCGCATCCAGGAGTACAACCGGCGCATCACCCCGCTGATCCAGCAGCTGCGCGACCAGGGCAAGCGGGTGCGCCTGGTCGACATGAGCGCGGTGACCACCGCCGACCTGTACGACCAGCTCCACCCCAACGACACGGGGTACCGCAAGATGGGGGAGGCGTTCACCCGCGCCGTCACCCAGGCTGCGGCCGATGGGCTGATCGTGCCGGTGCCCGGCGGGCAGGAGGGGCAGAACCCGTGCGCCGGGCAGGTGGTCCCCGTGGCGTGGCAGAACTGGGGGCAGATCGCCCCCGGGGTGGGCCCCGGCATCCCGCGGGACCAGGTGCAGTTCGCCGACGTCAACGGCGACGGCCGCGACGACTACCTCGCCGTGGACGCCGAAGGGCGCGTGCAGGCCCACATCGGCGTCAATGGGGGCTCCTTCACTTCCTGGGGTGAGATCGCCCCCGGGGTCGGCGTTCCGGGCAGCCGGGTCCGCTTCGCCGACGTCAACGGCGACGGCCGCGATGACTATCTGATCGTGGCGGAGAACGGCGCCGTGGCGGCCTGGCTGAACACGCCCGGCGACGGCGGCCGGCCGTCGTGGTCCCTGTGGGGCCCGGAGCCCTGGTACTCCGCGGGCCTGATCGCCACGGGCGTCGGCGCGCCCGGCAGCCAGGTCCGCTTCGCCGACGTCAACGGCGACCGCCGCGAGGACTACCTCGTCCTGGCCGACGACGGGTCCGTACGCGCCTGGCTGAACACCCCCGGCGACGGCGGCCGGCCGTCGTGGCACTCCCTGGGGCAGATCGCCGCCGGCACGGGGTCGCCGGGCTCGCATGTGCGCTTCGCCGACACTGACAAGGACGGCCGGGACGACTACCTCGTCGTGGGCGACGACGGTTCCATCACCGCCTGGCGCAACACACCGGGCAACGGCGGCGTGCCGTCCTGGTCCTCCCTGGGCCGGATCGCGGCAGGGGTGGAGGGGGGCTCCCGCGACATGGTGCGCCTGGCCGACCTCGACGGCGACGGCGACGCCGACTACATCACCGTGGCCGAGGACGGGGGCGTGCGCGTCTGGCTCTACGGCGGCCCCGGCTCCTGGGCCTACCAGGGCGCCGTGCTCGCCGGCTCGTCCGGGGCGAAGGTCCGGTTCGCGCAGATCGACGGCGACGCCCGGCAGGACTACCTGATCGTGGAGGACGACGGGTCCGTACGCGCGTGGCTGAACACCCCCGGGGACGGTGGCAAGCCCTCCTGGCAAAGCCTGGGGGTGATCGCGCCGGGAGTGGGCGCGCCCGGCGGCCGCGTCCAGTTCGCCGACGTCAACGCCGACGGCCGCGACGACTATCTCGTGGTGCAGGACAACGCATCGGTGTCCGCCTGGCTGAACACGCCCGGGAACGGCGGCGTCCCCTCCTGGCGCAGCCTGGGGGTGATCGCGCCCGGGGTGCAGGGCGTCACCGGGGATCTGGTCCGGTTCGCCGACTACGACGGCGACGGCCGTGACGACTATCTCGTGGTCTCCGACAGCGGCGCCGTGCGTGCCTGGCGGAACACCCCTGGGAACAACGGCATCCCTTCCTGGTCTGCCCGCGGAGTCCTCGCCGCCGGAGTCGACGGCGCCACCCGCGACAAGGTGCGCTTCGCCGACATCGACGCCGACGGCCGCGACGACTACCTCATGGTCCAGGACAACGGAGTGGTGCTGGCCTGGGTGAACAACGGTGGCGAAGGGTCCGGCGGCTGGATCAACCAGGGGACGTTCGCGTCCGGTGTCAGCGGCGCCACCCGCGACAAGCTCCGCTTCGCCGACGTCAACGGCGACGGCCGGGCCGACTACCTGATGGTGTCGGAGAGTTCGGCGGTGGATGCCTGGCTGAACCGGGCCGAGGCCTGATCGGCGCACCACTCGCGCGGCCCGCCGACTGGTGCACCCCGGCTGGTCACCGACCCGCCTGCCTGATCGCTGACAGTGGTGCGCACCTTCCTGCGCAACCGCAGCCCGGCGATGCCGAAGGCACGCATCACCCGTTTCACCCGCTTGCGGTTGACCTGCCGCCCCCGGGCACGCACAGGCAGGTCCTTGAGGACCCAGTCCTCGACTCACCCCGTAGTCTCCGGCTCCAGGGCAGATCCCTGGCCTGCGTACGGGCGATAACTCATTGGCGATGCCGAGGACGCCTGTGACACGGTGTGAACGTGTCCGATCAGCTCCCCCTGCCCCGCACCGTGGATGAGGCGATCGCCGCCGAGCAGGCGGGCCGGGTCCTGCGCTATCTGTACTTCTGGGGTCACCAGCCCGCGCGTGACGGCGGTGTCGGTCCCGGCTGCCTCAGCCAGTGGTGGCCGGTGGTCTTCACCGAGGACGGTCACACCTTCGCTTCGGCGGAGCACTACATGATGGCCCACAAGGCATGGTTGTTCGGCGACGCGCAGACGGCCGGCAAGATCCTCGCCGCGGGCCATCCGGGTGAGGCCAAGACGTTCGGCCGTGCCGTACGAGGCTTCGACGAGCAACTATGGAACGCCCGTCGTTTCGACATCGTGGTCCGTGGCAACATCGCCAAGTTCGGACGGCACCCCGAGCTGAAGCGGTTCCTGCTCGACACGAGAAAGCGGGTCCTGGTGGAGGCCAGCCCCCGCGACCGGATCTGGGGGATCGGCCTGACGGCCACCGACGAGCGCGCCGCCTCCCCGGCGACCTGGCAGGGCCTGAACCTGCTGGGGTTCGCGCTGATGAAGGCCCGCGAGACTCTTGAGACGACGCCATGAGAAAGGATGAGGCGGCGCTCCTGCGTGCGCTGGACCTTCTGGTGGAGAGCCGGAAGGCATGGCAGGAGGAGATGGCCGAGTTCGCTTTTTCCGGTTATCCCGGACATCGGCTGGTCACCGCGATGCGCGCCGCCGTGACCTCCTGACAGCGACGGGCGGCCGGGAATGTCGGCGGGCTTTGCGAAGATCTCGAAACCGACAAGATCCTCTCATCGTGGAGTTCCGCGTGACGCGACCGAAGGACGTGCGAGTGAGCGCCTGGGACGAGGTACGCAGGCTCATCGACGGCGACCTCGCCGGGATCGTGGACAGGGTGAAGGCGCTCGACGACACCGGACGCCGCGAGGTGGCGCGCGAGTTGCCCGGCCACATCGCGGTGGCGCGGGAGAAGGCACAGCGGGCGTGGGCTGACCGCGAGGCCGAACGCGAGCGTGTCCGAGGGACGCGGCAGAGGGAACTGCTGTGGCTGCGTGACGCCGGCCAGATCTCCCACGATCAGTGGGAGGACGCGTGGTTCAGGACCTGGAACCACCAGGACGACAGGCGGAACCGGCCCGCCGTCAGCAACTGGCGCGAACCGATGCGGGTCGCGGGCGCCGGGGTGATCGGCGGCGCGGCGGCCGTGGTGACCTGGATCAACCGCGGGGAGTTCGACAGCTGGGAATTCGACGGCGACCAGGTGGCCGGCGACATCGGCCCGCTGCTCGACGTGATCTCCGCGCGGCCCGCCGCCTGGCAGGCGGATCTGGCCATACGGCTCGCGCTCCGGCTCAGGCCCAGGCGCCGCCCGGACCCTCGTGATCGGAACCTGTCGCTGGCGCTGGCCCTGCTCCGCCGTACCGGCGCGACTCCGCCCGAGCATGATCCGCTCGTGGTCGGGTGGGTGTCCGGTGAGGCCAGGATCGGCGAGCTCCGGAGCGATCCGCTGCTCGGCCACCTGCTGCCGCGGATCTTCGAGGCCGAGGGCGTCGGCCGGACGCTGCGGGATGAAGGGAACGGGACCCACCAGCACATGTGGCGGGCTCTCGCCGCGGCACTGCCCTCACTGCTCCCGGCGCCCCCGGCCAGGAACAGCCGCCCCACCACCGCCCACACCGACCTGGTCGCGCTGGCGGTCCGCCTCGCGCGCCGGTCGGAGGCGCGAGGCGAGATCCCGGGGCTGGCCGCCTTCGCCGCGGCGAACGGCTCCAGCCGCATCCTCGGGCACGCCAGAGCCCTGCATGAGCAGCTGAGTTCCGGGTGAGATCCGGCTGTTACCCGGTGAGGCCGAACTCGCCCGCGCGCAGCCCGGCCTGGAACCGGGAATCGGCCTCCAGCGTGGCCATGAGCTCCGCGACCCGCCTCCGGTAGGTGCGCAACGAGAGGCCGAGATGCCGGGCCGCGGTCTCGTCGGTGTATCCCGCGCCGAGAGCGCGGAGCACGGCCCGGCTGCCGGCGTCGAGGTGCGGCGCGTCGCCGCGCAGATAGGCGGCCAGGTCGGTGGCGCTCTCCCAGGCTGCCCGGAACAGGGCGTACACGCCGTCGACGAGGGCGGGCGAGGTGGTCACGGTGAACTCGCGCGGGCCCGGCCCGTCGCGCCCGGCGAGGATCATCACCCGCCGGTCGATGATGATCGTCTCGTGGGGCAGCGGTGCCGAGCTGATCCGCACCCGGGCCCCCCTGGCCGCGACCTGGTGGAGGTGCAGCCGTGCGGCCTCGTCGGCGAGGGCGGCCGGAGTGAGCAGCTTGTCGACCGTGAAGCCGGCTACGCCGTTCCCATGTATCCGGTCGCTGATCGCCTGCCGCGCATCGGGCTGGGACCACGTGTCGAGATCACGAGCCGCGCACACGAATTCGCGCTGAGTCCCGGAGAACAGGTGACCGGCCCGCGCGACGAGTTCCGCGTCACCGCGGACGGTGATGACCTGATCGGCTGTCACCCGCTCATTATGACCACCCATGAGGGGGCCCGCGCGGTGGCAGCTTGCTGCCATCCCGTTGGCCCGCGCCCTCGTCCGCGCGAGGCTGACGGGCATGACGAAGAACACGAACGCGGACTCGACGACCCACGCCGCCCTCACCGGCGAGTTCCTTCTCGGGGGAGACCTTCCGGTCCACCGGCTCGGTTTCGGCGCCATGCGGCTCCCGACCGGCACCTTCCAAGGGCCCGCCCGCGACCCCGAGACGGGTGTCGCGGTACTGCGCCGCGCGGTCGAGCTCGGCGTGAACCACATCGACACGGCGTGGTTCTACCGGCGGGAGGGGGTGGTGGTCAACGAGCTGATCCGCGCGGCGCTCGCGCCCTACGCGGACGACCTGGTGATCGCGACGAAGGTCGGGCCGTTGCTCGACTCGGACGGCGTTCCGAGTGGCGAGGCGGGCCCGGACGAGTTGCGCGGCCTGGTGGAGGACAACCTGCGCACTCTCGGTGTCGACCGGCTCGACCTCGTGTACCTGCGGGTGGGTGGCATGAGCGCACCGGGCGGCGTGTCGATCGCCGACCGGTTCGCGGTTCTCGCCGAGCTGCGCGAGGAGGGGCTGATCCGGCACCTGGGCGTCAGCAACGTCGATGCCGCGCAGCTGGCCGAGGCGCGGGCGATCGCTCCGGTGGCGGCCGTGCAGAACAGCTTCCACGTGCAGGATCGGGGTGACGCCGGGCTGCTGGCGCGATGCGAGAAGGACGGGATCGCTTTCGTCCCCTTCTTCCCGCTCGGTGGCGGATACCGTCCGATCGACGCGACCGCGATGGCGGCGGTCACGACCCGGCATCAGGCGACGGCGGCCCAGGTCGCGCTCGCGTGGTTGCTGGCGAGCTCGCCCGTGATGCTGGCGATCCCCGGAACGGGTTCTCTCGGCCACCTGGAGGAGAACATGGAAGCCGGACGTATCCGCCTGACACCAGACGACTTCGTCGCGCTCGGAGATTGAGCGCCCGACCGGCACGGGGTCGTACGGATGGGGAATGTCAGGCGGGCGGAGGGCATGCGCTCGAACAAGGACAGGATGTCATGATCGACATAAAGTCCGGATATGGCGGCGCCCTGTGCCGAACCGGTGGTCGTCGGCTCCCGTGCGTTCTCCCTGCTCAGGCGTGGCCGTCGGCCGCGTATGCCCTGATGGGCCGGACCTCACTGATCAGCGGGACGTGATGGGTGTTCTCAACGGACGTGTGCCACGATAGTGCCCTTGATCCGTACGAACTCGGCGAAGTTGCACATACATTCCATCTCGCCTATAGGTTTAGGGCTTCGTCCTAATTCTGATAGGGGGAGAATTATGTACACGACCGTCGCAAGCCTCCCGGCGGGTACGCCCGGCCGGGAGCACCTGGCGGCTCTGCCGGCCACGGGCCGGTGGGCCGGGCAGGTGGACGGCACGGTGCGGGCGAGCGTCCGGTGAACATCTTCGACGAGCCCGGACAGGCCGACGGCTGGGACCCGCGTCGCGCGGGTGAGGCCAAGGCCAGGAAGTCGGCCGGGAAGAACGTCGCGCGACTGTTGGGAGCGGGCGCGCTCGCGGGGCTGCTGGCCGCCGCCCTCGCGCTTCCGGCCGTCGGCGGGACGGGAGCCGTGATCCTCTCGGCGTCGGACGGGCTGAACCTCAAGGCGGAGGACCTCAAGGAGCCCCCGCTGGCCGAGAAGACGACGGTCCTGGACGCCAGGGGCAACCCGATCGCGCAGTTCTACGAGGAGTACCGCGAGGTCGTCCCGCTCAGCAAGGTCGCCGAGGTGATGAGGACGGCGATCGTCTCGATCGAGGACTACCGGTTCTACGAGCACGGCGCGATCGACCTCGAAGGAACCTCCCGGGCCCTCGTGAAGAACCTCGCCTCGGGCGGGGTCAGCCAGGGTGGGTCGAGCATCACCCAGCAGTACGTCAAGCAGGTGCTCCTCAACACAGCGGTCACCACGAAGGACAAGAACAAGGCGCTTGAGGCCAGCTACGGGCGCAAGCTGAACGAGCTGCGCTACGCGATGGCGGTCGAGCAGAAGTACTCCAAGGACCAGATCCTGGAGAAGTACCTCAACATCGCCTACTTCGGCGCGGGGGCCAACGGCGTGCAGGCCGCGGCCAAGCGGTTCTTCGGAGTGAACGCGTCCGACCTGGACCTGGCGCAGGCGGCGACTCTGGCGGGGGCCGTGCAGTTGCCGAACAGCACCGATCCCGAGGCCGGCAGGAAGGCCCAGAAACGGCTGCTCGACCGGCGCAACGTCGTCCTCGACCGGATGGCCGAGCTGAAGAAGATCACGCCGGAGCAGGCCCAGGAGGCCAAGGCCAAGAAGCTGGGCTACAAGGGCACGCCGCTGCCCGGCGGGTGCGGCGCCAGCCCCTACCCGTACTTCTGCATGTACGTGCGGAACGAGATTCTCAAGAATCCGAGTTTCGGCAAGACGGAGAAGAGCCGTACGCAGTTCCTCAACCGGGGCGGTCTGACCATCAAGACGACGATCGACCCCAAGATGCAGGCGGCGGCGGAGCGGGCGATCAGGAAGCGGGTCCACGCGTCGGACAACGCGGTCGCCTCCGAGGCGCTGATCCAGCCGGGCACCGGCATGATCAAGGCGATGGCGGCCAGCCGGAAGTACGGCCAGAACGCGCGCAAGAACGAGATGTCGTACAACGTCGTGGCCGACGCGGCCCACGGCGGCGGCGTCGGTTTCCAGGCGGGTTCGACGTTCAAGACCTTCACGTTGCTCACGGCCCTGAAGAAGGGCATGAAGATCAGCGACGGGTTCAGCGTCGGCGCCGGATACCGTGCGCCCGGGTACTCCACCTTCAAGAACTGCAAGGGTGAGAACATCGGGGACCCGACGCACACCGTCACCAACGACGAGGGATCCGGCGGCTTCAAGACGCTGCAGACGGGCACCTGGGGGTCGGTCAACACCTTCTTCATGGAGCTGGAGCAGCGCGTCGGCCTGTGCGACACGGTGCAGACCGCCAAGTCGCTGGGCATCAAGCGCTCCGACGGCCTGAAGCTGCAGGAGTACGAGACCTTCACCCTCGGCATCAACGAGATGGACCCGGTGACCGTCGCCAACGCGTACGCCGCGATCGGCGCGCGCGGCAAGTACTGCGCGCCCATGGCCATCTCGCAGATCACCGACAGGAACGGCAAGGTGACCGACTACCAGCCGCAGTGCCGCCAGGCGCTGGACCCGGAGGTGGCGGACGCCGCGGCGAACATCCTGTCGGGAGTGTTCACCAAGGGCACGATGCGCGGCGTGGGCGGCATCGGCCGTGACGCGGCGGGCAAGACCGGCACCACCGACAACCAGGCCACCGCGTGGTTCGCCGGGTTCACCCCGGACCTGGCCGCCGCGGTGAGCATCGGCGACCCGCGCGGCTCGACCACGCACAAGCTGAACGGCGTCACCATCGGCGGTACGTACTACGGCGCGGTCTTCGGGGCCACCATCCCGGGCCCGATCTGGAAGGACACCATGCTGAGCGCGTTGAGGGGCGTGAAGGCCACGTCCTTCCATCCGGTCAACTCGTCGCGCTTCGGCGGATGCGGCTCGCACTGCGGCGGGTCGGTCATCGGCGGCAACGGCCGCGGCGGAGGCGGCGGGGACCCCGTGACCGTGGTCCCGGCCGATATGTGACCGGCACGGCCTGAACGGCACGCGCCGCTGAACGACACAGGGCGAGGAGGACATCCGCCTCCTCGCCCTTGTCATGCGCGGGTTCCGCTCACGTCACCGCGTGACGGTCTCCGCGTGCTCCCCGGCGGCGAGGCGGCGGCCGAGCAGCCGTCCGAACGTGATCGCGGGCGTGACCAGCATGCCGGAGCAGAAGCTCTGGCCGCAGGTGGCCGCCGCGCCGATCACCTCGCCGATGGCGTACAGGTTCGGCACCGAGGTGCCGTCGGTACGCCGTACCCGGAGGTCGGAGTCGATGTCGAGTCCGGCGAACGTGACGAGCGAGATGCCGTGGTTGCGTATCGCGTAGTACGGCGCACGCTCCAGCGGAAGCGGCAGATGGGTGCGGCCGAAGTCGGGGTCGGCGCCCGCGGCGACGGCCTCGTTGTACCGGGCCGCCGACGCGACCAGACCGGCCGGATCGATGCCCGCGATCACGGCCAGCTCCTCCAGCGTTCCGGCGGAGTGCACCCCGGCCCGCTGGTTGGCACGGGCGCGCAGGTCGTCGGGCGTCCACCCGACCACGAGCGGGCGGCCCGACCGCGTCGACTCCAGCATCGCGTCGTCGAAGACGGTCCAGAAGGTCATGTCCTCGATGCGGGTGAGCGCGCGTTCCTTGACGTCGATCGAGAGCTCGTCCTCGGCGACCCAGCGCCGCCCTCCCTTGTCGACATAGATCTCCACGGGAGGACGCTCGGCCGCGATGAGGAGCTGCCGGTCCGACCAGTTGGCCTTCCCCGGCGTGGTCGGGTCGGGCAGCCCGCCGAACGTGGGCAGGTACGAACCCGTTCCCGCTACGGCGGCCCCCAGCTCCCGGGCGAGCAGGATCCCGTCGCCGGTCGAGGTCGGGTACGCCGCCGAGACGAGCGGCGCGCCCTCCAGCTCCAGGAACAGCTCGGGCTCCGCGGCGAAGCCGCCCGTGGCCAGCACCACGTCCCGCGCCCGCACGCGCACGTCCTGGCCGCCACGCAGCACGGTCACCCCGGTGACCGCGCCGTCGTCATCGGTGTCGAGGCCGATGACGGGGGCGTTCTTCCACAGCTCCAGCCGGCCCGTGGCGATCGCCTCGTCCAGCAGGCGCTCGAACACCTCCAGGATCGACAACGCCTCGTCGGCCCCGTAGTAGGTACGCGCGGTCGCGTACGGCTCGTGCCCGTAGATGATCCGCGGCGTCTCGGGAGCGAACCGGAAGCCGCGGTCGTCCAGCCAGTCGATGGTCTCCGCGGCGTTCTCGGCGACGACGCGGACCAGGTCGGCGCGTGCGGTGCCGTCGCTGATCCGGTGGATGTCGGCCAGGTGGGCCTCGACGGAGTCGGTGATCCCGCGCTCGGCCTGCCGTCGTGTCCCTGCCGCCGCCATGTGGCCGCCGGAGATGTGCATGGTGCCGCCGATCCGCTGGTCCTTCTCGACCAGCAGGACCCTGGCGCCGCCGAGGGCCGCCTCGGCCGCGCAGGGAATGCCGGCGGTGCCCGCGCCGACGACCACGAGGTCGTAACTGAGTTCCACCAGTGGATCTCCTGTAGTGATGTGCGTGTTCGGTCAGGCGTTCGTGGCAGGGACGTACCAGCGCTCGGGCTCGACGCCCGGCAGGCGGCGTTCCTCGATCACCGTGAGCCGGCTGAGCCGTCCGTCCTCGAAGTGCTGCCACAACCGGGTGCGGTAGTCCTCGGTCGGCATCGACATCTCGACGATGCGCTCACCCGGCCGCGTGTTCCAGCCGAAGGTGAACAGGATGGCCTGGTCGCCGGCGCGGCTGGTCGTCCCCCACATCTCCTCGTCGACGAACGTGACGTCGTCGCCGTCCACGATCGCGCGGTAGTGGCGGACCGCCGGTTCTGCGCCGTCCCGCAGGTAGACGACCTTCTCCGTCCAGTCGGTGCCCTCCATCCGGCCCTCCTGCCGGCTGGCGAAGCGCTCCAGAAGGGCGCCGTCGGCGCCGAGCACGGTGTACGTGCCCTCCCATACGCCCGACATGTCGGTCAGGATGTCGGCGATCGTCATCGTTCCTCCGTCTCAGTGGTGGCGGCGTCGTAGTACCAGGGCCGGGGGCCGGCCGTTTCGCGGACGAGCAGGGCGCGCCTGCGCAGGAACCGCCGGACCGAGGGCGGTCCCATCCGCGACGCGCCGAGCCCGGACATCTTGAAGGAGTTCTTCTCGGCCTCGGGGACCATGCCGGTGAGGCAGACGTCGTTGACGCTGACCCCTCCCGCGTCGATCCGGTGCCCGATCGCCATCGCCTCCTCCGCCGTACCGGCGAAGACGGCGGCGCTGAGCCCGAACTCCGTGTCGTTCGCGAGCGCGACCGCCTCGTCCTCGCCGTCGAACGTCATGACCGGGATGATCGGCCCGAAGGTCTCCTCCCGCATCAGCCGCATGGAGTGGTCGACACCGGTGACCACCGTCGGCCGCAGATAGCAGCCGCCGTCGAGGACCTCGATCGAGCCGCCGGTCCGGATCGTGGCGCCCTTCGCGACGGCGTCGTCCAGGTGCTCCCGGATGGTCGTCACCTGGGCGCCGGTGATGATCGGGCCGATCTGCCCGTCGGCGGGTTCGGGGTGGGCCAGCCGTACCCGCTCGGCCTTGGCGACCAGCGTCTCCACGAACGCGTCGGCGACGCGGTGGTCCACGTACACGCGCTCGATCGACATGCAGGCGTGCCCGGAGTTGATGGTCGAGCCCCACAGGAGGGCGGACGCGGCGCTGTCGAGGTCGGCGGAGGCGGTGACGACCGCCGGGTCCTTCCCGCCGAGCTCCAGGAACGCCGGGATGAACCGCTCGGCCGCCGCGCGGGCGACCGCGCGCCCGGTGGGCACGCTGCCGGTGAAGCACACGGCGTCCGCCGCGTCGATCATCGCCGCGCCGGTGGCGCCGTCGCCCTCGACCACCGTGAAGACGTCGGCGAGGCCGGCGGCCTCCGCGACGCACTCGCGCAGCGTCGGGATGAAGCGCGGGGTCATCTCGCTCGGCTTCAGCATCACGGCCGATCCGGCGAGGAGGGCGGGAACCACGTCGATGAGCGCGAGCTGGAACGGGAAGTTCCACGGGGAGATCGCGGCGACGAGCGGGTAGGCCACCAGGTCGCCCGTCGTCCGTACCGTCGGGTCCCCCGTGGGGGAGAGGTCCGCGGGCGCGAAGGTCTCCTCGGCGAAGCGGGACGCCCGGTCGATCCCGGCCAGGACGGCGTCCACCTCGAGCACCGAGACCTGCAGGCGGCCGGTGTCGGTCACCAGTACGCGGATGAGGTCGTCGCGCCGTCGCGCGACGGCGTCGCGGAACTCCCGCAGGACGGCGATCCTCCGCTGGACGGGCCACGCCGCCCAGGCGCGCTGGCCGGCGCGCAGCCGGTCCGCCTCCGCCGCGATCCGGGCGGCGTCCATCGCGGTGATCTCGTAGTCCGTCTCGCCGGTGCGCGGGTTGCGGACGGGAATCTGCTTGGTCACGTGGGGGGCTCCTCAGATCAGGCCGTCGGCGGCCAGCCGGTCGATCACGGCACGCTGCGTCGTCGCGAAGTGCGCGCGCGCGGTCTCGCCCGCCCGCACTGTGTTCGGCGGATAGAACGAGGTGCCCGCGTAGCTCGGCGCGTACAGCTCGAACCGCTGACGGGGAAGGAGGTTCATCATCTCGGGGGCCCTGCGCGCGCGGCGCAGGGCGGCCAGGTCGATCTCGGCGTTGGCCGCCATCGACTCACCCTGGCCGGCCTTGGCCAGGACGGTGCCGCGGTAGTCGATGATCTGGCTGCCGCCGTCGGCCGACTCCGCCGGCAGGCCCATGCCGTACACGCCCGAGGTGTTGGCGGACACGACGTACGCCCCGTTCTCCACGGCGCGCGCGAGCTTGGCCACGTTCTTCGGCGACAGCAGCGCGCTGCACACCTCGGAGGAGCCGTGCAGGAACACCTCCGCGCCGCGCATGGCGAGGCAGCGGGCGACCTCGGGGAAGAGGATCTCCTCGGAGGCGATGGCGGCGAGGTTGCCGATCTCGGTCCGCGCGACGGGGAAGAGCGCGTCGTCGCCGTAGATCGACAGGTAGCGGTCGAGGACGTCGTGCGGGGTCACGGCGAACATCGAGTTGAGCCGCCGGTATCGAAGGACGGTCTCGCCGCGCGGGTCGAGGACGACCGACGCCTGGAAGTAGAGGCCGGGGAAGTGCTCGTCCAGCTCGTACGCGTTGACGCAGACGAACAGGCCGGTGTCCCGGCTGATGTCGGCCAGCCGCGCGTACTCCTCGCCGTCGGGGGCGAGGGCCGCCCGCTCGCACCACTCGGGGAGTGGCTCGCCGATCGGATGCCCGGTGAGGAGATACTCGGGGAGCACCACGAGCTTGAGTCCTCCGACGAACCGCTGGGTCGCCGAGATCTGGTCGTGCACCCGGTCGATCGCGGCCCGGATCAGGTCGCGGCTCGCCCCGGGGCTCTCGGCCCGGTTGACGGCATGGCACGCGCTCTGGAGCGCGACCGCCCGGAAGGCGGTCACCGGCTCACCCGCAAGATCTTGACTCACGCCCCACCTCTGTTCCGCATATCGAAACACTGTTTCTGGTTGGGACTATAGGGAGAGTGTCCCGCTTTGGGAAGTCTCGCGCACCTCATTGACACGAGACTTCCGGCGCCCCTAGCGTGAAACGGCGTTCCGTAGATCGGAACATCGCGAGGACGGAGGCGTGATCTTGTCGCTTGGAGCGGTCGTCGAGGCGGTCATCGTGTGCCGGGACGTCGAGGCGTCGGCCGGTTTTCACACCCGCGCCTTCGACCTCGACGTGATCGAGCGGGACGGCGCGGAGGTGCTTCTCGGCGTCAAGGGCGTCGAAACGGGCCGGATCCGGCTCGTGCCCGCGCCCTCGGGAGCGGAGACGGCCGAGACCGCCGAGGACCCCCGGGTCTGGGACATCGGCCCCCGGCTGCTCGGCATGTACTCGCGTGACCTCGACCGGTCCGTCCGGTCGATCGACGACGCGGGCGGCCGGTCCAGGGAACCGGTGACCTACCCGTACGGCTCCGCCTCGCTGAGCGAGTGCGTGGCACTCGGTAGCGACGGCGTGTGGTGGACGCTGCCGAAGGCGGGCGCCGGCCACCGGCCGAGCCCCGCGCTGGAGGGCGACCCGGACCGCCTGCACGGCGAGCTGCACACGGCCGTCATCGTGCCCGCCGACCACGAGGAGGCGCTGCGCTTCTTCACCGAGGGCGGCGGGCTGACCGTCGTGTTCGACGGGGAGATGAGCGGCGAGCCGTTCGAGCGGATGATCGGCATGCCGTCCGGCGCGAGCCTGCGGCTGTCCTTCCTGGTGTCCGCCGACCAGGCCCCCGCCCGTCTGGAGATCATGTCGTTCACCGGCGTCGACGCGGCCGACCTGTCGGACCGGCCGCTCGGGCTGCGCAGGGTCGTGTTCGCCGCCGAGGACCCGGTCTCCCTGATCACCGCGCTGGAGGCGTGCGGCGGTGACCGCGTCGGCGAGCACGTCGTACGCGGACCCGGGGGCCTTGAGGTGGAGCTGCGGGCCACGCCCGGAGCGGCGTCGTGACGGTGGGGCGGACGGCGGAGCGGACGGCGGAGCACCTCGGGCGCTTCGACGTCGTGGTGGTCGGCGCGGGCGCGGGCGGGTTGTGCGTCGCCATCGAGGCGGCCGAAGGAGGCGCCCGCGTCCTTGTGATCGACAAGCTGCCCGACGTGGGCGGCATGCTCCACATCGCCAACGGCGAGTTCAGCGGGGCGGGCAGCCGCCGCCAGGCCGCGCACGGCATCGAGGACACCCCCGAGCGCCACTTCGCCGACGTGATGCGGCTGTCCCACGGTAAGGCGGACGAGGACCTCGTCTGGCGCACGGTGCGCGCGCAGGGAGAAACGGTCGACTGGCTGGAGAGCCTCGGCTTCGACTTCGACCCCGCCACCCCCGGACTGGTGCACGGGCACGAGGTCTACTCGGTGCCCCGGACCTACTGGGGCGTGGACCTCGGCAGGTCGCTGCTGCGGTTGCTGCGCGCGCGGCTGGAGGAGGTCGTCCGTACGGGCGCGGTGCGCCTGCTGCTGGGCACCCGGGTCGGGAGCGCCGTCGTGTCGGACGGGCGGGTGGTCGGCGTGACCGGGACGCGCGCCGACGGCGCCGAGGTGGTCGCGCACGGCGACGCCGTCGTCCTGGCCACCGGCGGGTACGACGCCAACCCCGAGGTGCGCAACCGCTTCCTGCCGCCCGGCTGCGAGGACGCGCTGATCGCCTGCCTCGACCACGCGACCGGTGACGGCCTGACGCTGGCCGCCGGGCTCGGCGCCGACGTCAGCGGAGACGGGTACTTCATCCCGGTGATGGGGCTCATCCCCGACCCCGGCAGGCCCGGGTTCGCGGTGGACTACCGGGAGGCGTTCGTCGAGGTCGCCCCGGCCTACCGGACCCCGCACGAGATCTGGGTCAACCGCGACGGCGAGCGCTTCGTGGCGGAGGACACCACGAGCCCCGAACACCGGGAGCGGGCGCTGCTGCGCCAGCCGGGGATCGCGATGCACGTCATCTGGGACCGCGCCATCGCCGAGACCGCCGAGCCGCTGATCAGGAACGGCGCGGGCGACTGGACTCGCGAGCGCATGCTGGCCGAGTACGACGGCGGCCGGTGGATCGTCGCGGCCGACACCCTTCAGGAACTCGCCGAGCGGCTCGGCGTGGACGCCGACGGCCTGGCCGAGACCGTACGGCGCTACAACGAGTCGGTCAGGGACGGGACCGATCCCGACCACGGGCGGGCGGTCATGCCCATGCCCATCGAGGCTCCTCCGTTCTACGGGCTGACCTCCGTCGCGGCCTCCCTGCTCAGCCGGGACGGCCTGCGGGTGAACGGCGACCTCGCGGTGCTCGACCGCGCGGGCGCCCCGATCCCCGGCCTGTACGCGGTGGGCGAGGTGCTCGGCAACAACGTCTTCGCCGGAGACAACTACGTCGGCGGCATGAGCGTGACGCCCGCGATGACGCTCGGGCGCGAGCTCGGAGCGACCCTCGCGCGGGCCGGACGGGACGCGGGGTGAGGGAGATCCCATGAACGAGGAACCGCTGATGGAGAGTGTCACGTCGGCGGTGCTCGGCGTGACCGACTTCGGGCCCCACATCGACCTCTTCTGCGGTGAGCTCGGATTCGAGGTCGCGAACGAGGGGGTCGTGCGGGAGGCCGACGCGGCCCGGTTGTGGGGCGACGGCGTCGGCGACGTCGAGACCCGGCTCCTCACCGCCGCGGGCGCCCGTACCGGCCGGATCCACCTGCTGAAGGTGGCCGACCCGGTGGCGCCGGCTGAGCATCCGCACACGCTGGACCTCGGCCTCGCCGGCCTCAATCTCTACACGCGGGACATAGAGGCGTCCCATGACCGCCTGGTGGCGGTGGGGCATCCCTGGACCACCGCTCCGTCGACGTACGAGGTGCCGCTGGGCGACACGGTCGTGTCGGTCACGGAGGGCTTCTGCTTCGGGCCGGACGGGGTCGACGTCGTCTTCGTCCAGCCGGCCAGCGCCCGCGGCACGGAGGCGTGGAGCGCCGATCCGCTACGGCCCTACACGGAGCTGACGTCCGTCGTGTGCCACGTCCCCGACTTCGAGGCGGAGCTGCGCTTCTGGGGGCCGGAGGGGCTCGGCCTGTCCGCCCGGTACGACGTGACGTTCAGCTCTCCGGGGCTGGAGGCGATGGCGGAACTACCCGAGGGAACCGTGCTGCGGCTCGCCTTCGTCACGGGCGCGGGGGGCGGCACCACCCGCATCGAGATGATCCATGTCGCGGACAACGTCCGCGGGGTGGACCGGCGCCCGGCGCAGCGGCCCGCACGCGATCTCGGGCACACCGGCTGGTCCGTACGGACCCGGGACGTCGAGGCGGCCGTGGCGCGCGCCGAGGAGACCGGGGGCCGGGTGTCGTGCCGCCCGTTCGACGCCGTCACCCCGCTGCACGGGGCGGCGCGGCTCGCCGTCGTGGACACGCCGAACGGGATCTCCGTCGAGCTCTGGCAGCCGAGCTGACAGTCCGCCAACTGGCGGATTAAACATCAGACCAATTCTTGACGCAGAGGTGGCCGGTTTCTAGGCTCCTCGTAACGCTGTTCCGCATAACGGAATTCATCCATTCGGGGGCCAGGAAACAGGAGGTGGCACGTGCGCAGGTCCACGGTTAAATGGACGGTCGCCGCGGCCGTGAGCGCGTTGGTGCTCTCCGGCTGCGCGAGCAAGGAAGAGCGCGCGGGCGCGTCGGCCGGAGCGGCGAGCGCCGGATGGAACAAGGAATCAGGCACGGTCAAGATCGGGCTCATCTCGCCGATGACCGGCCCCTACGCGATCCTCGGGATTCTCCAGCAGAACTCGATCCAGGTCGAGATGGACCGGATCAACCAGGCGGGCGGTGTCGGAGGGGCCAAGCTGGAGCTGGTGGTCCGGGACTCCGCGCTCGACCCGGGCAAGGCCGTGCAGGCGGCCAACGAGCTGGTCGGCGACGGCCAGGTGCGCATGGTCATCGGTCCGTCGCTCTCGGCGTTCTACAACGCCGCGAAGGGCATCTACGAGCAGAACAGGAAGCTCAACTGCCAGCCGGGCGTCGGCACGGGCGACTTCAGCGTGCTGAAGTACGGATTCCGCTCCCAGGACCCGAACGACATCGGCATCGAGAAGCTGATGCAGTACTTCCAGGGCCAGGGGGTGAAGTCCGTCGGGCTCGTCTACGAGGCCGACGACACCGGCAAGGCGATGGACGGGTTCATCCGGGAACTGGCTCCGAAGTATGGAATCACATATCGGGGCTTCCAGCAGACCCGCCCCGACGACCAGTCGCACCGGCCGTACATCGACAAGCTCAAGGACGCCGGGGCCATCGTGGTCTCCAGCAACGCCAGCGGCGCCAAGACGATGGCGGCGGCGGACGAGGCGGGATACAAGGGCGTGATGGCCGGTACCTCGGGCCTGCAGAACGTCTCCTTCCTCGACGCGGCCGGGGACCTGGCGATCGGCTCGGTCTTCTCCGCGGTGAACGTCCAGTTCAACATCCGTGACCAGGCGACCTGGAAGCCCGGCTACAAGGCCCACGTCGATACCATCGTGAAGAAGTTCGGAGTCGTCGAGGGGACGAAGTCCGGCGCGAAGATGCCCAAGGGCACCGCGATCGCGGCCGACTGTGTCACCGCTTTCGCCGCGGCGGCGGAGAACGCGAAGTCCCTTGACCCGGACAAGCTCGCGGCGGCGATGACGGCGCTCGACATCCCCAACACCGAGACCCCGTCCGGCAACCGGATCAAGCCCGCGGACCACGAGTTCTTCCACGTCGAGGACCTGCACATCTATCGCTGGGACAAGGACGACAAGGGCTGGTTCATCACGGACGCCACGCCGAAGTCCTGACCCGCCGGTGCCCCGGAGCCGGCCTTCCGCCATCCCATTCCCCCGAGAGGAACACCCGCATGACCGTCAACGCCGGACGTAAGATCACGGCGCTCCTCGGCGCCGCACTGCTGCTCACCGCCTGCGCGAGCAAGGAAGAACGAGCCGGAGTGGCCCAGGCGTCATCCGGCGACGGATGGAGCGCCGGCCGCCCCGTCGTGAAGGTCGGCCTGATCGGCCCGATGACGGGCGCGCTCGCCGTGGTGGGCATCGCCCAGGAGAACTCGGTCAAGGTCGAGATCGACCGGCTCAACGCGGCGGGCGGTGTCGGCGGCGCCAAGTACGAGCTGGTGGTCCGCGACACCGCCCTCGACCCGGCGAAGGCCGTCCAGGCCGCCAACGAGTTCGCCGGCGACGAGAGCGTCGGCCTGGTGATCGGGCCCGCGCTGTCGGCGTTCTACAACGCCGCCAAGGGCACCCTGGAGAGCAGCAAGAAGGTCAACTGCCAGCCGCTCGTCGCCACCGGCGACTTCGGCGGCCTCACGTACGGCTTCCGCGCCCAGGACCCGGTCAGCCTCGACGTGGCCAAGATGGTGGCCCACATCAAGGCCGAGGGGGTCACCTCGATCGGCGTCGTCTACGAGGGAGACGACGCGGGCAAGGGCACCGCGGACGAGGTGAAGAAGCAGGCCGAGGCGGCGGGCCTCACCTGGAAGGGCTTCGAGGCCACCCGGGCCGACGACCAGTCGCACCGGCCGTACATCGACAAGCTCAAGGACGCCGGGGCGATCTGGATCTCCAACTCCTCCGGCGGCGCCAAGACCATGGCCGCCGCGAGCGAGGCCGGCTACAAGGGCCTCATCGTCGGCGGTTCGGGCGCGCGCAACATCTCGTTCGTCGAGGCGGCCGGTGACGCCGCCGACGGCACCCTCTTCAGCGCCACCTACTACCCCTATCCGAGCCGCGACAGCCGGGACACCTGGAAGCCGGGCTTCCGGCAGCACATCGAGGAGACCGAGAAGCGGTTCGGCAAGAACGCCGGACCGAAGACCGGCGCCGAGTCGCCCAAGGCCGCCGAGATCGCGGCCGACTGCGTGCTCGCCTACACGCGGGCCGCCGAGAAGGCCAAGTCGCTCGACCCCGACGCCGTCGCCGCCGCGCTCGACACGATCGAGATCTCGGACCAGGAGACCCCGTCCGGCAACTCGATCTCGCCGGAGAAGCACGAGTTCTTCGGCCTGGACGACATCCACATCTACCAGTGGAAGAAGGACGACAAGGGCTGGAGCACCGTCGAGATCACCCACTGACCGGGGGCCGTACATGGAACGGCACCTCGTCACGGTCGGCGACCGGCAGGTCCACTACGCGCGGGCGGGGCGCGGCCGGCCGGTCGTGCTCCTCCACGCCTCGCCCGGCACGTGGCGGCCGCTGCGCGCCCTCGCGGAGGAGCTCGCCCGCCGGTTCGCGGTGTACGCGCTCGACACGCCGGGACACGGCGGGTCGGACCCGCTGCCGGTCGCGGAACCCGCCATGGCCGACTACGCGGACGCCCTGGACGAGACGCTGGCCGCGCTCGGGCTCGACCGGGTCCACCTGTACGGCACGCACACCGGCGCGAAGATCGCGCTCACGCTCGCCGTCACCCGGCCGGACCGGGTCGCCTCTCTCGTGCTGGACGGGCTGGGGGTGTCCACCCCCGAGGAGCGGGCCGACCAGCTCGCGAACTACCTGCCGCCCGTCGTGCCGCGCGGGGACGGCACCCACCTCGTCGCGGCGTGGCATCAGGTACGCAACATGTTCCTGTTCTGGCCCTGGTACGACGAACGGGCCGGGGCGCGGCTGCCGGGGACGGTGCCGCCGCCGCAGCACCTGCACGACGTGACGGCCGGGCTGCTCGACGCCGGCGACGCCTACCCGCTCGCCTACCGTGCGGCGTTCACCTGCGATCCGGTGCCGCTGCTCGGGCGGCTCGCCGTACCGTCGCTCGTCCTGGCCGCGTCCGATGACCCGCTGCACGCGCACCTGGACCGGATCCCCGAGCCGGCCGCCCGGATCCGGATCGAGGGCCGTGTCGCGGGGGACGGTTCGCCGCGCGCGTTGGCGGCGCGCGTGTGCGCCCACGCCGCGGAGCATCCGGACGGCGTGACCGACGCGCCCGCGCCGCCACCCGTACACGTCGCCGGGGCGCTGACCCGCCGCTACGTCCCGACCCGGCTGGGCCAGGTCCTGGTCAGGTGGACGGGGCCGGAGGGGACGGGCCGGCCGCTGGTTGTCCTTCCGCCCGCTCCCGCGTCGGGCCGGGCCGCCGAGGAGGTGCTCCGCCAGGTCAAGGGGGTCACGGGCGGCAGGCTCAGGCCCGCCTTCGCGGTGGATCTCCCCGGGACCGGCGACTCGGATCTGCGCGCCGACCCTGACACCCACCTCGGCGTCGACCTCGCGGACGTGGCCGGCGCGGTCGAGGACGTGCTGGACGCCCTCGGTCCGGACTCGGCCGACCTGTACGGCACCGGCGCGGGCGGCACGATCGCCGCGGCCGTCGCCGCGCGTGACCGGGCCCGCGCGCACGCGCTCGCGCTGGCCGCGCCGTACGCCGGAGGGACACCGGGGGATCGGCTCGCGGCACGCACGCCGTCGCTGGCGCCCGACGACCACGGCACCCACCTGCTCCGGGCGTGGCACCTGCTCCGGGACGGCGCGCTGCGCGCGGGCGGCCGGGAGAGGTTCCCGGACCCGGTGCTCCTGCACGACAGGGTGCTCGACATCGTGAGGGCGTGGCCCACGTATGGCGCCGCCTTCCGGGCCGCCGTGCTCGGCGCCGCCACCCCGCGGACCGAAAGCCCGCACACGCCGGTCGTCGTCGTGGACCCGATCTGGGACCCGTTCGCGTCCGGTGCGGAGGCCGCGCCTCCGTCCCCGTACGGCGACGGCCGGGGCGGCGTGCTCAGAATGCTCGAAGCTCTGGACGAGGTGAGAACGTGAGCCGGTACCGGTACGGAGTCATCGACTACGTGGGCGACGACGTCGGCGTACGCGGCCGTGAGGAGTGGACCCTCAGTGTCGCCGAGGACGGCACCCGCACGCTACGCGCGCACTGCCGCATGTGGGACACCGAGATCGAACGCGACGTGGTGCACACGGCGTCGGCCGAATTCCGTCCGCTGCGGTCCTTCATCAGCCACCGGGTGGCCGGAGAGTTCCTCGGCGAGGGCTGGTTCGTGTTCGGGGCGGAGACGCTGGAGTCGGAGCTGCTGCTGGGCGGGACCCGGCGATCGCAGCGGGTCGCCCTGACGACCCCGCCGCCCTTCTTCGTCCCGCACGCCGTGTGCTGCGACGCCTGGATCGTCCCGTCCTACGACGTGGCCGCTGGAGGCTCGCAGCGGCTCAGCGGAGGCTTCCGGTCCTCGCCCCGGCCCAACGGCGCCACCGGCCCGTACGCGGAGGAGATGAGCGACATCACCGCGACCCTCCTCGGCGAGGAGACGATCACCGTGCCCGCGGGGACGTTCCTCACCTGGCACTTCCTGCTGACCAGCGACGGCGGCGCGCGGGAAGACCTGTGGACGAGCCGGGACGGGGACTGGCTCATGGTGCGGCTGCGCTCCGACCGGCTCTCCTCGACCTACGAGCTCACGGAGCTGCGGGAGGAAGCTGACCGAGGTCGAGGCGAGTGACCACGGCGGGACCTTCGAGCGCGACCAGGCTCCGCACCAGCTCCCCGACCACGGAGGCGGGCAGCCGGTCGGCGACGATCCGGTTCGACAGCTCGCTCTCCACCATGGCCGCGACCACGAGGTCGGTCACCTTCACCAGGTGGTCGGCGACCTCCTGGCGGAGCGTGTCGGACAGGCCGAGCAGTCCGAACTTCGACGCGGAGTACGCCGCCCCGGTGGGGTAGCCGCGCAGCCCGGCGCCGGAGTTCACGTTGACGATGTGACCGCGCTTGCCCGCGACGGGCTCCTGCCCGGCCATCAGCCCGGCCGCGGCGCGGGCGCAGTTGAAGGCTCCGGTGAGGTTCGCGTCCAGGGTCTCCCGCCACGCCTCGTCGGACAGGGTCAGGATCTCGCCCTTGCGGAACACCCCGGCGTTGTTGACCAGCACGTCGAGCCGGCCGTACTCCTCGGCGACGCCCGCGACCGCGGCCTCCACCTGGTCGGACGCCCTGACGTCGAGCGGTACGGCGGACGCGGCGCCTCCGGCGGCGCGGATCGCACCGGCCACCTCGGCCACCCGGTCCGCGCGCCGCCCGGCGCAGACGACCGTGTACCGGGCCTTCGCCAGGGACGCGGCGACGGCCGCCCCGATGCCGCTTCCCGCGCCGGTCACCAGGGCGACGCCCGGACTCACGGGCACCGGGGTCACAGGCACTGGTAGAACTCCAGGACCTCGCCGTCCGGCCCGAAGAAGGTCTGGACGAGCGCCGGGCCGTACGGCGGCAGGTCCAGCTCGACCGGCGCGCACACCGGCTCGGCGCCCAGCCCCGTGACCAGGGCGGCGGTGGCCGCGAGGTCGTCGGTGGCGAGGGAGACGGAGAGGATCCCGATGTTCGGCGGGACGGCGCGGTCGTGCTGCCGCGAGCCGGGGAAGCCGACGTACTGGGCGATCTCCACCCGGCCGTTCAGGGTGTCGCCGGGGACGTACATGTTGATGTTGTGCAGCGCGGTCCCCGGCGGCAGCCGGAAGAAGGACTCCATGCCCTCGATGAGCTTGTCGTACAGCTCCACGTAACCGAGCGCGGCGTAGAAGTCCGCGGACGCGCGGGCGTCGCCGACGTGGATCGCGACCGTCTGGAGCTCGCTCGGCCGCCCGTCGTACCCCGCGAGGGCCGACCCTTCGGCGGGTTCGAGCTGGAACACGTCCAGTACGACGCCGTCGGGGTCGTATGACAACGAGTCCCACGCGGACAGATCCGGCATCACCGTCCAGTGGGTGGGCTCCGACTTGGCGCGGCCCCCGGCGGCGCGCAGCCGGCCGATCGCCGCGTGGATGTCCTCCACCCGGATGTTGAGCGCGTAGTGCCCGTAGTCCTGGGCCCGCGAGTAGTCGCCCCAGTAGGGCTCACCCGGTGCGTCGAACTCCACCAGGCGCAGCAGCCCGGTGGTGGCGCCCGCCGGCCCCAGGACGGCCACGCGCCCGGTGAGGCCGGCCGGCATCTGCCAGGCGAGCTCCGCGGCCGGGCCGCCGACCGTGGCCGCGGCCAGCCGGTCGTATCCGAACGTGTCCATATAGAACGAACACGAACGCTCCAGATCCGAGACGGCCACCGTGGTCACGCGCAGCTCGCTGATCATGGGCTTGCCTTTCTCCGTTCAGGACAGTGGAGTCGCGCCCTCGGGCCACCAGTCCCCGGCGCCGTACGGGTCGGCCAGCGGCTGGGAGCCGTGCTCGTGGACGATGCGCCACTCGTCGTTCTCGCGGCGGACCAGCCAGGTCATCCGCATGCGCAGCCGCCCGACCTTGCCGTCGCCCACGATGTCGTAGTCGACGACGCCGCAGACCTGGGCGAGGGTGTCGCTCTCGAAGGTGAACGGACCCTCGACCCAGCGGAACGCGGTGATGCTGATCGGCGCCTCGAAGTAGGCCCGCCAGCCGGCCGCGATCCGGTCGCCGCCGCGGGTGGTCCAGCGCGGACCCTCGACGAAGACGTACGCGTCGGCCTCCGGGGAGAACGTCTCCAGCACGCCGTCCAGGCTCCGGTTCATGACTGCGGTGAGCATGGCCTCCGCCGTGCCGAGCGGTGTCCTCATCAGTAGCGCCTTTCCCCGAACTCAATTGATTCCACTATGTGGAACGATGTTTCGAGGAGACTAATTGTCTGAGGTATCAGGGGTCAAGGGTGCGGGCTCCGTGCGGGCTCATTCGGGGGCGACCCGGACGATCGCCTTGCCGACGTTGCGGCCGGCCATGAGCCGGCAGAACGCGGCGGGCGCCGCGTCGAGGCCCTCGTGGACGTCCTCCAGCAGGCGGAGCCGCCCGTCCGCGACGAGCGCGCCGACCCTGCGGGTGAACCGGGGCCGCAGGTCCTCGTGGTCGTAGACGACGAACCCGTGCACGACGGCCCGCGTCCGCATCAGCAGCCCGGCGGGCAGGACGGTCTGGCCGCCCACCTCGTTGGCGTGCTCCGGAAGCCCGCACAACACCACCCGGGCGCCGACAGCCAGCCGGTCGAGCACGCCGTCAAGGACCGCGCGCCCCGCCATGTGGAGGTATCCATCCACGCCGTCCGGGCAGGCCGCGGTGAGGGCCTCCGTCCAGGACGGATCGTGGCGGTCCACGGCCGCCGCGTAGCCGAACCGCTCGACCGCGATCCGGCACTTCTCCGGGCCGCCGGCGATCGCGACCGTACGGGCTCCCGCGAGCGCGGCGAGTTGTCCGGCCACGCCGCCGACGCCGCCGGTCGCCGAGGACACCACGACGGTGTCGCCCACCGTGGGGCGCAGCAGCCGGGTGACCGTCGCGTACGCGGTCAGGCCGGGCGAGCCGAGCGCGCCGAGTACGGCGGTGCGCGGCACGCCGGGAGGCGTGGTCGCCGGGCGCAGCGACGCGGCGGGGACGGCGGCGTACTCCTGCCAGCCGGTCTCGGCCACGACCCACTCGCCCGTGTCCACGACCCGGGCGATGGCCCGCCCGGGTACGAGGTCGCCGGGACGCACGGGCGGATGGCCGAGGTCCCTGCCGGTCAGCGTGCCCCTGATGTACGGGTCCAGGGAGAGGTCGACGGTGCGGACCAGCACCTCTCCCGGGCCCGGCGGCACGAGCCCGACCGTCTCCACGCGGAAGTCGGCCGGGGCGGGCACGCCTTCCGGGCACCGGGCGAGGACGATCCTGCGCTGGGTGGCAGGGAGGGTCATGCGATCCGCTTCTCGTTGATCAGAGTGCGCTTCACGCAGACGCCGTTCTCCAGCCACTGCCAGACGCGGGTCCTGTTGTCGCCGTCGTCGCTGAGGACGATCATCTCGAACAGCCGCTGGTCCAGCTCGTCGTCGGCGGCCTTGAACCGCCAGGTGAGGTACGCGGTGTTGTCGTCGAGGCACCAGGTCACGCCCTTGATGCGCTCGGTGTCGAAGTACAGGCGGCCGCCGCCGTCGTAGGTGCCGGGGAAGGTGTACTCCTCGGTCCGGCCGTCCTCCCAGCGGTACCGGTTGACCTGCACGTACTGATCCGGGCGCTCCGGCGGGAACACACAGCTCAGGTGGGACGCGTGCTGGTCGACGATCGTTCCCGAGCGGTCCACGTGGGTGTAGGTGCCCTCCCACTCACCCTCGTGCCTGGCGAGCAGCGGCATGCCTTCGCGAATGTTCACGCGTCACTCTTTCTCTCTGGTCACGCTTGCCGAGCCCAGAGTTACACGATGAAACGCCGTTCCGCTAGAGGGAACATGAGGCTGAGTTTCGCGCCCACTGTGGTTAGGCTGGGGGCGTGTCCACCGATCGTGTTTTGGCACCCGCGTACCAGGACCTGGCCGACCGACTGCGTGAGCAGATCCTCGCCGGGGAGCTCCAGCCGGGGGACCGGCTTCCCGTGGAGCCCGAGTTGTGCGCGATCTACGGCGTGAGCCGGAGCACCGTGCGCGAGGCGCTGCGGGTCCTCTCCAGCGAGCGCCTGCTCGTCACCCGGCGAGGGGTGGCCGGGGGGAGCTTCGTCGTCCATCCCGAGCCCGAGCACATCAGCAGCTATCTGCGCTCCAGCCTCGCGCTGTTCACCGACTCGGGTTCGGTCGCCAACCTGCTGGAGGTGCGCGGCCTGCTGGAGGTGCCCGCGGCGGGGCTGGCCGCCGCGCGCCGGACGCCGGAGCAGCTCGACGCCCTGCGGCGCACGCTGTTCGATCCGGGGCGGCTTTCTGGCGAGCACACCTACGCGGCGAACCGGCAGTTCCACAAGGCGCTGCTGGAGGCGGCGGGCAACCCGCTGCTCGACGCGGTGGCCGCGCCCGTGTTCGGCGTGCTGGAGGGCCGGTTCGCCAGGAACGAGGCGGACGACGGCTTCTGGGACCGAGTCGACAAGGACCACCGGGAGATTTACGCGTGCGTCGAGGCCGGGGACTCCCGCGGAGCGGAGCGGGCCCAGAGCGAGCACCTGGAGCATCTGCGCGCCACGTACTCCCGCATCGACCGCGAGCGGCGGGGCGAACCCGGAGAACCCACATCGCAAAACTGAAACGCTGTTAACGTCAGCGGAACAAGCCCTTGACCCTCAAACATCAGACCTTTAGGCTCTGCCGCGTAAGGACAGGTCTGGGTAAGGGGCGTCAATGGGTGTCAAGCCAGGGTGGCAAGGTCGGTTCTTCGAGGACTTCGAGATCGGCGACGTCTATCAGCATCCGCTCGGCAGAACGGTGTCCGAGGCGGACAACACCTGGTTCACGTTGCTGACGATGAACACCAACCAGATGCACTTCAACTCCGAGTACGCGGCGCGTTCGGAGTTCGGCCGGCCGCTCGTCGTCTCCACCTTCACGGTGGCGATCGCGGTCGGCCAGAGCGTCACCGACCTCACCCAGAACGCGTTCGCCAACCTCGGCTGGGGCGACATCCGGATGACCCATCCGGTGTTCGCGGGCGACACGCTCTGGAGCGAGTCGATCGTGCTGGAGAAGCGCGAGTCGGCCAGCCGCCCGCACGCCGGCATCGTCACCGTGCGCACCCGCACCATCAACCAGGACGGCAAGGAGGTCTGCTCGTTCAAGCGGACCTTCTACGTCTACCGGCGCGGCGCCGAGCAGATCGAGGGCGTGTTCCCGACGGCCGAGCAGCCGCTCACGCTGGAGGACTGATGCGCATCACGTACGGCCCCTGGGGCGAGACGCTGGAGGAGCTCGCGGACGCGGCGCGCGCGGCCGAGCGGGCCGGCGCCGAGATCGTGTGGGTTCCCGAGATGCACCGCAGCGCGATCGGCTCGGCCGCGGCGCTGACCCAGGCCACCCGCACCGCCGGCATCGGAACGGCCATCGCGCTCGCCTTCACGCGCAGCCCCATGGTGACCGCGCTCGAGGCGCTCGACATCGACGAGCTGTGCGGCGGCAGGTTCGTCCTCGGCCTGGGCACGGGCGTGCAGCGGCTCAACGAGGACTGGCACAACGTCCCGTGGGGCAAGCCGGTCGGACGGCTCCGCGAGACCGTCCGCGACATCCGGCACTTCTGGGCCAACTGCACCACCGGCGAGCCGATGCTCCTTTCGGGCGAGCACGCCCCGATGCGGATCCGCGGCTACCGCCGCCCGTTCCCGGTCACGCGCACCGACATCCCGATCTACCTCGCGGCGGTCGGCCCCGCCATGACCAGGCTCGCCGCCGAGATCGGCGACGGCTGGATCTCGCACGAGCTGTGCTCCCCGGCGTACCTCGCCGAGCGCATCCTCCCGGAGGTGGAGGCGGGGCTCGCCAAGGCGCCGGGCAAGGAGCGCGGCGACCTCGACCTCGTGGTCTCCGCCTGCTGCTCCGTGGACGCGGACGCGTCCGTCGCGCGCCGCCGGGTCGCGGGGCTCGTCGGCTTCTACGCCAGCGTGCGCAGCTACGCCGACTTCTTCGCCTTCCACGGACTCGCGGAGGAGCAGGCCGCCGTGGTCGAGACCTTCAGATCGGGACGCGGCGCCGACCACCTCGCCGACGTCGTGCCGGACCGGATGGCCGACGCGGTCACGCTCTCCGGCAGCCCGGACGACGTGCGGGCCCGGCTCGCCGCGTACGAGGGCCTCGCCGACACCGTCAAGCTCACCCCGCCCACGCACGGCCTTCCCGGGGCCGAGACCAGGGCGGCGCAGAAGTCGATCATCCAGCTCATCGCCGACATCACAGGAGGGCGCGCGTGAGACCGCTCGAAGACGTCAGGATCATCGCCGTCGAGCAGTACGGCGCCGGCCCGTTCGGCAGCGTGCACCTCGCCGACCTCGGCGCCGAGATCATCAAGATCGAGGACCCGCGCGTCGGCGGTGACGTGGGGCGCTACGTGCCTCCGTACACCGAGGGCGAGGACTCGCTCTTCTTCGAGGCGTTCAACCGGGGCAAGCGGAGCCTGTCCCTCGACCTCGGCACCGAGGAGGGGCGGGCGGTCTTCGAGGACCTCGTACGCGTCAGCGACGCCGTCTACAGCAACCTGCGCGGCGACGTGCCGGCCAAGATGCGCATCACCTACGACGACCTGAAGCACCTCAACCCCGCGATCGTCTGCTGCTCGCTCACCGGGTTCGGCATGAGCGGCCCCCGGCGGCGCGAGCCCGGATACGACTACATCCTGCAGGGACTCGCCGGATGGATGGACATCACCGGCGAGCCCGAGGGGCCCCCGACGAAGTCGGGACTGTCGATGGTCGACTACTCCGGAGGCTTCGTCGCGGCGATCTCGCTGCTCGCCGGGCTGCACGCGGCGCGCAGGGACGGCGTGGGCATGGACTGCGACGTCAGCCTGTACGACACCGCCATCGGGCTGCTGACCTACCCCGCCGCCTGGCATCTCAACGAGGGCTTCGTCCCGGTCCGCACGCGGCACTCCGCCCACCCGTCGCTGGTGCCGTTCCAGGCGTTCGAGGCGCGGGACGGCTGGCTCGTCGTCGGGTGCGCCAAGGAGAAGTTCTGGCAGCGGCTCACCGAGGTCATCGGGCACCCCGAGTGGGCGGCCGACCCCCGGTTCGCCACGTTCGCCGACCGCAGGAACAACCAGGACGTCCTGCTGCCCCTGCTTGAAGAGATCTTCAGGCGGCGCACCGTCGCCGAGTGGCTGCCGCCGCTCTACGCCGCGTCGATCCCGTGCGGCCCGATCAACGACGTCGCGGCGGCCCTGACCGAGGAGCACACCCTGGCCAGGGACCTGGTCGTGGAGACCGAGCACCCGGTCTGGGGCACCGTCCGCCAGGTGGCCTCCCCGGTCCGCGTCGGCGACGAGCGCCCGGCCTACCGGCGGGCGCCGCGCCGCAACGAGGACTTCGGCCACGTCACGCGCGGCCTGCTCGGGTACGACGACGAGAAGGTGGCGGCGCTGACCGAGGCGGGTGCGTTCGGGGCGTCCGCGTGACCGCCGCACGCGACCTCGCCGAGTGGGCGACGCGCCTGCGCCCGGACGACGTGCCCGGGGACGTGCGCGACGCGGCGTGCCGGCACCTGCTCGACGGGTTCGGCACCGCGCTCGCCGCCGGCCGTACCGGAGCGGCGGCCCCCGCGCTCGCGGTCGCCCGAGGGCTCGGCGGCGCCCCCGAGTCGGCGTTGCTCGGCACGGGAGAGCGAGGGTCCGCCGTCGCGGCGGCCCTCGCCACCGGCACGCTCGTGCACGCGCTCGACTTCGACGACACCCATGCCGGAGGGCTCGTGCACGCCACCGCCGTGGTGCTGCCCGCGGCCCTCGCCGTCGGCGAGCAGGTCGGCGCGTCCGGCGCCGAGGTCCTGGCCGCCGCCGTGGCGGGCTACGAGACGGTGTGCCGCGTCGCGGCCGCCGCGCCGCACGCCTTCCACGCGCACGGCCTGCACGCGACCATGACGTGCGGCGTGCTGTCCGCGGCGGTCGTCGCGGCCCGGCTGCTGCGGCTCGGCCCCGAGACGACCGTCGACGCGCTGGGCATCGCGGGCAGTCAGGCGGGCGGCCTGCTGGAGTTCCTGTCCACGGGCGCGTCCACCAAGCAGCTCCACCCCGGATTCGCCTCGGCCTCGGGCATCCTCGCCGCCCGGCTCGCGGCGGCCGGCGCCAGCGGGCCGGACAGCGTGCTCGAAGGGCCGCACGGCCTGTACGCGGCGCTCGCCGGTCGGACCGTGGACGCCGCGAGCGTCACGCGCGGGCTGGGGGAGACGTGGGAGACCACCCGCGTCGGCATCAAGCCGTACCCCGCCTGCCAGCTCATGCACGCGACCCTCGACGCCGTCGCCGAGGCGATGCGCGCGGCGGGCATTCAGCGGATCGAGGCCGCCGAGGCGGCCGGGCTGGTCGAGGTGATCGCCGACGTGCACCCGGACAGCGCGTCCATCGTGTGCGAGCCCGCGGACCGCAAGGTGGCTCCGCGCACACCGTACGACGCCAAGTTCTCGTTGCCGTGGAGCGTGGCGGCGCTGCTCCTCGACGGCGAGGTCACGCTCGGCACGTACGCGCCCGGCTCCCTGGAGCGGCCCGAGGCGGCCGCCCTGGCCACCCGCGTGCGCACGGTCGTCACCCCGGGTGAAGGGGTGGCCGCCGACGCGCACGGACGCGTGCTCCTGCGGTTCGCGGACGGGCGCGAGATCGAGGGCCGGGTGCCTCGCAGCGTCGGCGGCCCCGACCGCCCGCTCGGCGACGACGCGCTGCACGCGAAGTTCACCGCCAACGCCGGAGGCCCGTCCGATGAGGCGGGCGAGCTGGCCCGCAGGGTGCGCGGCCTCGCCGCCGAGCCCGACCTGTCCACCATCGTCGCACTCGCCGACCGGCTCGCCCGGCCGGTGCCGGAGGAACAGAAATGACGCTGAACGCGATCCGTCCGAGCCACTTCCCGTGGTTCCGCTACGACGGTTACTCCTTCTCCCTTGGCCTGACGCACGGCGAGGGCGCCTGGCTGTCCGGTCACTCCGCGAGCGAGTACGACCCCGAGTCCGGGCGTATCGTCGTGCGCGGCGGCATGACCGAGCAGGCCAGGACCGCCTACGCGAAGATCGGCGCGATCCTCGACGCCGCGGGGCTGTCCTTCGCCGACGTCACCCGCGTCACCGAGAACGTCACGGTCGCCGGCCTGGACGCCTACGAGGAGGCCGCCGCCGTACGCGCCGAGATCTTCGGCGCGCACAACCCGGCCGTCACCACCGTGATCGTCGAGCGTCTGCTGCGCCCGGCCGCCTTCATCGAGGTCGAGGTGCACGCGAGCAAGGGCGGGCCCGCGGCGCTGCCCGGCGGCGTGGCCGAGGCGCCGGACGGGGCGGTCTTCCTGCCCACCGTCCTGCCCGTCGACGAGCGCGGCGACGTGGTCCACGAGGGCGACCTGGTCGGCCAGTACGCCTACTGCCTCGACCAGGCCGACCGGCTGCTGCGCGGGGCCGGGCTGTCGCTGGACGCCGCCGTCACGACGTACGACTACACGACGCCGGCCACCCGCGACGTCTACCGCCGCACGCACCGCGTCCGCAAGGAACGGCTCGGCGGCGCGGGGGTCTTCCCGGGCGCCGGCGGCATCCTCATGAGCCGGCTGCACCGCCCCGGCGTGCTCGTCGCGCTCGACGTCACCGCGTCGCGGCACCCGCTGGAGGCGGTCAACCCCGGGTGGGCCCGCTACGACACCCTCACCTACACCCCCGGCGTCAAGGCCGGCGACATGCTGTGGATGAGCGGCTTCGCGTCGCTGGACATGGAGACCCAGCAGGTCCTGCACCCGGGCGACGTGGTGGCCCAGGCCGAGGTCACGTACGACGCGATCCTCCAGGTCCTGGACGCCGCCGGCACCGGGCCCGAGCACCTGCTCTCGACGATCGAGTTCGTCTGCCCCGAGGGCCTGGCCGACTACCGCGGCGTCGCCGACGTGCGCAAGCGGCGGCTGCGCGACCCGTGGCCCGCGTCCACCGGCGCGATCTGCGCGGGGCTGCTCCGGCCGGAGTTCCTGATCGAGGTCTTCCCGGCGGCGGTGCTGCCGTGAGCCTGATGACCGAGGAGATCCGCGCGCTGGTCGGCCGGGAGGTGTCCTACACCGCTCCCGAGGAGCTGGGCCGGGCCGCGATCCGGTACTTCGCCCGCGCCGTCGGCGACGACAACCCGCTCTACACCGACGACGCGTACGCCCGCGAGCACGGGTACGACGGCGTCATCGCGCCGCCCACGCTGATCTGCGAGACCAACCAGTACGCCGACCTGCCGCCGGACGCCGACGGCTACGCCGGACACGACTGGCACATCGACATCCCCGGCAGCCGGAAGGTCCGCGGCGGCAACACCTACACCTTCCACGAGCCGGTCCGGCCGGACGACGTGATCACCGCGACCTGGCGGCTCGACGGCGTCACCGAGCGGCGGAACTCCGCTGGGCAGGAGATGCTCGTCGTCTCCTCGGTCGCCACCTACACCAACCAGCACGGCCGGCTGCTCGTCACGAACGAGGAGACCATCATCTTCGTCGCACTGAAGGAGGAGCGGTGACCGGGCCCGAGGTGACGGTCGGCTCCGAGGTCGCACCCCTGGAGCGGACGATAGAGCTGCGCGACATGGTCGCCTACGCCGGGGCCACCTGGGACTGGCACCGGATGCACTACGACTTCGAATACCTGCAGAAACGAGGGCTGCCCGCGCCGGTCGTGGACGGGCAGGTCTTCGGCGCGCTGCTCGCCGAGCAGCTCCAGGACTGGCTCGGCCCGCGCGCCGTCGTGCGCCGCCTGCACTTCCGGTTCAAGAACCTCGTGTTCGCGGGCGAGACCGTCCGCTGCACCGGCCGGGTCATCGCGGTCGAGGGCGACACCCTCAGGGTGGAGCAGCGGATCGTGATCATCGACGGTGACGAGCCGGAGCGGGTGGCGGTCGAGCCCGCGGGGGCCGAGATCGTCCTGCGCGCCGAGGAGGCGCCATGAGCACGGGTGTGGCGATCGTCGGAGCCGCCGAGAGCGACCTCGGCGTCACCGGCAGGTCGATCCTGGGCCTGCAGGCCCAGGCCGTCAGCCGGGCGGTCGAGGACGCCGGCCTCACCCTCGCCGACGTCGACGGCCTGGCGACCACGGGCGTGTCCCGGTTCTCTACGACGCAGGTGGCCGACTACCTCGGGCTGCGCCCGTCCTGGACCGACTCGACCTTCGCCGGCGGATCCGCGTTCGAGATGTACGTCGCCCGCGCCGCGCAGGCCATCGAGGCCGGCCAGTGCTCGACCGTCGTCATCTCCTACGCGTCCAACCAGCGCTCCGCCAGGTCGCGGTCGCTGGCCGGGGTGGTGGAGACGCACACGCCCGAGGCGCAGTTCGAGACGCCCTACGGGCCGCTCTATCCGATCTCCTACTACGCCATGGCCGCCCAGCAGTACCTCCACCGGTACGGCGGGAGCCGCGAGGCGCTGGCCGAGGTCGCGGTCGCCGCCCGCGAGTGGGCGCTGCTCAACCCGGCGGCCTTCCGGCACGGTGCCGGCCCGCTGACCGCCGCCGACGTGCTCGCCGCCCCCATGGTGTCGACGCCGCTGACGACGGCGGACTGCTGCCTGGTCACCGACGGGGGAGGCGCGGTCGTCCTCACCTCGCTGGATCGGGCGCGTGACCTGCCCAAACCGCCGGTACGGGTGCTGGGCTACGGCGAGTGCACGACCAACACGTCCATGACCGCGGTGGACGATCTGACCGTGACCGGCGCGGTCGAGTCCGGGCGGGCCGCCTTCGCCAGGGCCGGTCTCGTCCCGGCTGACGTGGACGTCGCCGAGGTCTACGACTCCTTCACCGTCACGGTCGTGCTCACGCTGGAGGCACTCGGGTTCTGCGGCCGGGGCGAGGCGCTCGACTGGATCGCCGGAGGCCGGATCCGGCCCGGCGGCGACTTCCCGCTCGACACCTCCGGCGGCGGCCTGTCCTACTGCCATCCGGGCCAGTACGGCGTGCTGCTGCTGGTCGAGGCCGTACGGCAGCTGCGCGGCGAGTGCGGCGCCCGGCAGGTGCCCGGCGCGGAGGTCGCGCTCGCGCACGGCACCGGCGGCATCCTGTCCACGCACGCTACCGTCCTGCTGGGAGTGGACCGATGAGCGCGGAGGTACCCGAGCCCGACGAGGTGACCGGCCCCTGGTGGGAGGCCACCCGCCGGCGAATCCTGCTCGTCCAGAGCTGCGGCGCCTGCGGGCACACGCAGCACCCGCCGCGCGCGCTGTGCACCGGCTGCGGTTCTGACCGCCACCTCGACTGGGTCGAGGCGTCGGGCGCGGCCGTGGTCGACGCGTGCACCGTGGTCGAGCGGGCGATGCCCGGCTTCGCCCCGCCGTACGTCGTGGCGCGGGTCCGGCTGGCGGAGGGCGTGCTGCTGCTCAGCAACGTGGTCGCCGACGATCCGTACCTGCTGGACACCGGCGATCGGCTCCGCCTCGACTGGCGCCCGCTGCCCGACGGGCGCGCACTTCCCGTTTTCGTACCTTCCGAGAGGTGACCCGTGGACTTCGAGCTGAACGAGGACCAGCGTGAGTTCCGCGCGCTGCTGCGCGCGTTCGTCGACAAGGAGATCGTGCCCGTCGCCCGGGACTGGGAGCACTCCGGCCGCTACCCGACCGAGATCGTCGAAGGCTTCAAGCAGATGGGCCTGTTCGGCGTCACCGTCCCGGAGAGCTACGGCGGGCTCGACCTGGACCCGGTGTCCTTCGCGCTCGTCTTCGAGGAGATCTCGCGCGGCTGGATGGGCGTGGCCGGGATCCTCGGCAGCCACTCGCTGGCCTGCCGGATGATCGCGACGCACGGCACGGAGGAGCAGAAGGAGCGCTACCTTCCCGAGCTGGCCACCGGCGAGCGGCGCACCGGGATCGGCCTCACCGAGCCCGACGCGGGCACCGACCTGCAGGGCATCCGGACGACCGCCCGCCTTGAGGGCGACCACTACGTGGTCAACGGCAGCAAGACGTGGATCACCAACGCCCGGTACGCCGACCCGCTGCCGGTGCTGGTGAAGACCGACCCGGCCGCCAGCCCGGCGCACCGCGGGATGAGCATCCTGCTCGTCGACGCGGACACCCCCGGCTACCAGGTCACCAAGGACATCCCGAAGCTGGGATACAAGGGCACCGAGTCCTGCGAGATCGTGCTCGACAACGTCCGGGTCCCCGTGGCCAACCTGCTGGGAGGCGTCGAGGGCCGCGGCATGCAGCAGGCGCTGTCCGCGCTCGAATGGGGCCGGGTCAACATCGCGTCCCGCTCGGTCGGCATCGCGCAGCGCGCCTACGACGAGGCCCTCTCCTACTCCCGGCAGCGCAAGGCGTTCGGGCGGCCCATCGCCGACTTCCAGGCGGTCCAGCTCCAGCTCGCCTCGCTGGCCACGACGCTCCAGGCCGCCCGGCTCATGGCGTACTGGGCGGCGGACCAGGTGCGGCGCGGCCGGGCCGACACGCAGACGGGAATGGCCAAGATCTTCTGCTCCGAGGTGGCGCTGCAGGCCGCCATCGACGCGCTGAAGGTCCACGGCGGGTACGGCTACTCCACCGAGTACGAGGTGGAGAGGCTCTACCGGGACGCGGTGCTGATGAGCATCGGCGAGGGCACCAACGACGTGCTGCGCACCGTCGTGGCCAAGTCCCTCACCCGCGGCGACGTGAAGGTCGGGTGGGCGTGATGAGCGCCCGCTCCCACCTCTACGTCCCGGGCGATGCCCCGGAGAAGCTCGCCAAGGCGCTCACCCGGGGCGCGGACGCCCTGATCGTGGATCTGGAGGACGCCGTACCGGCAGCCGGGAAGGACGCGGCCAGGGAGGCGGTGGCCGGCTGGCTGCGTACGGCCGATCCGGGGCCGGCGGAGATCTGGGTCCGGGTCAACCCCGGCGACCTGCGCGAGGCCGACGTACGGGCCGTCGCCACCGCCCCGGCGTTGACCGGTCTGGTCCTCGCCAAGGTCGAGACGGCGGAGGAACTCGCCGACGTCGACGCCCTGCTGACCTCCCTCGGCGCGGATCGGCTGCCGGTCGTCCCGCTCCTCGAGTCGGCCGCCGCCGTACTGCGGGCGCCGCGGATCGCGGCGGCTCCCCGCGTGGCCCGGCTCCAGGTCGGCGAGGCCGACCTGCGCGCCGACGCGGGGATCACTCTCGGCCCCGACGAGCGCGAGCTGCTCTGGGTCCGCTCCCAGGTGGTGCTGGCCTCGGCGGCGGCGGGCATCGACCCCCCCGTCGGTCCCGTCTCCACCGACTTCCGCGACCTCGACGCGCTGCGGGACTCGACGGCCGCGCTGGCCCGGCTGGGCTACGTCGGCCGGGCCTGCATCCACCCGGCGCAGATCGCGGTCGTCAACGAGGTCTTCACCCCGGCGGCCGAGGAGGTCGCCTGGGCCGGCGACCTCGTGGACCGCTTCGAGGCCTCGGGGTCGGGGGTGCTCCTCGACTCCAAGGGACGCATGGTCGACGAGGCGATCGTGCGCCAGGCACGCAGGGTACTCAGGAGGGCACGTTGAACACGACCAGCGGGAGCATCACCAGCCTGCGCGAGCGCCTGTCGTCCGTCACCGGGGTCTGGGAGGGCACCTACACCCACCTCACCCCGGGCGGCACCCTGCTGGAGACGTACGGCTCGCGGCAGGAGACCCGCCTGGAGGGCGACCGCTGGTACGAGCGGGTCGTCTACCTGCGCGAGGGCGCGGAGCCCGAGGTGCTCGACTTCCGGGCCAGGTTCGAGAGCGAGGACGACCTCGTCTTCGGCTCCACCGACTTCGAGGGCCGGGCCCGGCTGGTCGACGGTCGCTTCCTGCTGTTCCCCTACCGGTGGTCGGCCGAGCCGGGCGTCGAGGTGGTCGAGCTGATCACCTTCGCCGACGAGGACTACCGGTCGCGGCTCTGGAAGCGGTTCCGCGACCGGCGGCTGGAGCAGATCACCGTCGTCGAGGAGCACCGCGTGCACGGCGGGATCCCCGAGGTGTGGCACTGATGGCGGCCGTCCGCGTCGTCGCGCTCGACGACGCCGACCTGCCGTGGATCGACGTGACCATGCCGGCGTCGTCGTCGGCCGTGCGGCTGGTCAGGCTGCACGCCGACGCGGCGACCGGTGCCTCGGTGTCGCTGGTCCGCTTCCCTCCGGGCTGGACCAGGCCGGGCACGGGCCACTACACCTGCGCCGAGGAGTTCGTGGCGTTCGACGGCGAGATCTCCGTCAGCGGGTCGCGCTTCGCGGCCGGCGCGTACAAGTACCTGCCGTCCCACGCGAGCAGGGCGGACAGCTTCGCGGGCGAGGACGGCTGCCTGGCCGTCGCCTGGTTCTCCGGCCCGCCGGTCTGGCGCGACGGGATCGCGGACGACGCTCCCGGCCCCGACCGGGCCGCCGCGCCGGACAGCTCCGCGCCGCTCGGCTCCGCGCCGCTCGGCTCTGTGCTGCTCGGCTCCGTCGCGGAGTTTTCCCGCCGCCTGCCCGGAGACGCGCGGGACGCCCCGGCCGGGTACGACGCCGTCTTCCTCGACGCGCGCGCCTGGGCGTACGTGCCCGAGGGCGAGCCGTTCCCCGACCTGCCCGGACGGGTCCTCGTCCGCCGCTGGGGCCGTACCGGCGGCTGATCTACGGAACCACCGCTCCGGAACCACAGCTCCGGAACCACAGGGAAGCCCTCCCGGCCTCTGGCCGGGAGGGCTTCGTTTCTGTGTCCGCTGTGCCGGTGACTACCGGCCGATCACGGTGGTGTCGAGGAGGCCGGCGACGCTGCCGCGCTCCGCGAGCCCGCGTACCTCGCCCGCGAGCGCCTCGGCCGCCTCGGACGGCAGCACGCGGGAGGCGTTGAGGGCGTACTTCGTCCGCAGCTCGTCGAACGTCAGCGGGTGCTCCGGCCCGCCCCGCGAGGAGTGGACCCGGTGCTCCAGGGTGCTCCCGTCCACGGTGCGGACCCGCAACACGGCGGAGAAGGCCCGGGGGAACTCCTCGCCGCACTCCTCGTCGGCCACGACGCGCACCTTGGCGGCCAGCGCCAGCCTCCGCTCGTCACGGAAGGCCGACTCGGCGAAGTCGTCGAGGTGCAGGCCGAGGCCGCCGCCCCCGATCAGGGCGCTGGCCACGGTGTACGGGCCGGAGAACTTGGCGTGGTACGGCGTACGCGGCCGCACCTTCTCCTCGTACGGCTCGCCGATCGTGCGAAGGGGAGCCGCCGCCACGCCGAGCTCGATCTCCGCCACGTCCTCGGGCCGCAGTCCCTGGGCGCGCAGGGCGAGGGCGGCGTCGATGCCGGGATGGGTGAAGTGGTTCGAGGGATAGGGCTTGTAGACCGTGCGCAGCAGCTCCCACCGCTCGCCCAGCCCGTCGGTGATCGCGTCACCGTCGTAGCGCCCGTCGAGGAACGCCTCGAAGAAGCCGAAGCGCCCCTCGAATACCGTCGGAGGACCGGTCACGCCTTCCGCGGCCATGGTGGCGGCGACGACGCCCGCGTGCGCGGCCCAGCCGCAGTGCACCCGCTTCACGGTGCCGCCGGTGCGGTTGGCCTCGATGACGCCCGCGCCCATGCTGGCCGCGATGCCCATGGCGTGGCCGATGCCGTCCGCGGAGAGGCCCATCAGCAGGGCCGCCCCGGCGGCGGCGCCCACCGTCCCGCAGATGGACGTGGCGTGCCAGCCCTTCTCGAAGAAGAGGGAGTTGCGCAGTTCGGGGATGTAGGAGGCCATCCCCAGCCGGTTGGTGATCTCGTCGCCCACCGCCACGGCACGGCACAGCTCGGCGCCCGACGCGCCCACGGCCTCCGCGACGGCCAGCGTGGCGGGGACGACGGAGGCCGACGGGTGGAGGACGGAGGGCAGGTGGGTGTCGTCGAAGTCCAGGGCGTGCGCGAGCGTGCCGTTGACCAGCGCCGCCGAGGGCGCGGGGAGGGACAACCCGCGGCCGATGACGGAGGACTCGCCCGTGCCGCTCCACCGCTTCGCCATCCGCAGCACCGCCTCGTGCGGCTCGGCCGGATCGGTGAGCTCCTGGGCGGCGAGGCAGTTCCCGAAGGTGTCGAGCACCCGTCCCGTCACGTCGGCGGTGACGGCGTCCGGCAGTCCCTCGCGGGCGTCGGCGGCGAATTCGGCCAGCGCCGAGACGATGGTCATGCGGCGAGCACCGCGAGCGGTCGCACCGGCGCGCCGGTGGCGCCCACGACGGGCAGCGGGTTGAGCACCAGCAGGAACTCGGCGACGCCGAGGCCGAGCAGTTCGGTGAGGCGCATCGTCTCGACGATGTGCACACCCGCCTCGACGAGCAGGATCCGGTGCACGGGCAGCGTGGAGTGGCCGCGGCCGGGCGCGATGCGCTCGAACGCGATGGTCTCGCCTCCGGCCACCGCGACGCCGTGGTCGACCAGCCAGCGGGCCGCGTCGGGGCCGGGGCCGGGCACGCCGCCCTCGTCGCCGACGAACCGGGTCGGCCGGTCCCACTCGCGCGACCAGCCGGTGCCGATCAGTACGGCGTCTCCACGCTCGACCCGCACGTCCGCCCTGCGCTGCGCGGCTTCCAGATCGTCCGGCGTCACCTCGTAGCCGGGCGGCAGCACGTCCACTCCGTGCACGGCGGCCACGTCGAGCAGCACACCCCGCCCGACGTACGGCGCGAAGGTCTCGATGCCGTACTGGGACAGGCCGTGGTGCGACTGGATGCCCGCCGCCTCGACCTCGCCGTACACGTACCCGTCCTGCGAGACGTGACCGAGGGCGTCGACGTGCGTGCCGACGTGCCCGCCGGTGAGGATGACCTCGTTGGCCGCGGATCCGCCGTCCTCGCGGACCATGTCACCGTGCCTGCGCTCGATGACCATCCGGAACCGCGGATGGTTCGGCGACTGGGGCATGCCCGTGCGCATCGGTTGCGCGAGGTCGACGACCTTGGCCCCGTCGAAATGCCGCCACAAGGACATCACACAACTCCCTTGTCCCGCAGGGCGGCCAGCTCGTCGGCGCTCACGCCGAGGCCACCCCACACGTCTTCGTTGTCGGCGCCGCGCGCGCGGCCCGTCCATCTGATCGAGCCCGGCGTCTCGGAGAGCCGGAAGAGCACGTTCTGCATGCGCAGCGGCCCGAGGTCGTCGTCGTCCACCGTCGTGATCGTGTCGAGCGCCCGGTACTGCGCGTCCTCGAACACGTCACGGATGTCGTAGATCGGAGCCACCGCGGCCTCGGCCTTCTCGAACTCCGCGACCACCTCGGAGAGGTCGTGCCGGGCGATCCACCCCCCGACGTACTCGTCGAGCTGGTCGGCGTGCTCGGCCCGGAGGGCGCCCGAGGAGAACCACGGTTCGTCGATCACCTCGGGGTGCCCGACGAGGCGCATCACACGTTCCGCGATCGAGTTGGCCGAGGTGGAGATGGCCACCCAGCGGCCGTCCTTCGTCTGGTACGTGTTGCGCGGGGCGTTGTTGACCGAGCGGTTCCCGGTACGCGGCTGGAGCCGGCCGAGCTGGTCCCACACCATCGGCTGCGGGCCGAGGAGCGTGACCAGCGGCTCGATGATGGCCAGATCGATCACCTGGCCGCGGCCGCTGCCGCCCGGCCGGTCACGGTGGTGCAACGCCATCATGACCGCGTTCACGCAGGTGAGCGCGGAGATGCCGTCGGCCAGCCCGAACGGCGGCAGCGTGGGAGGCCCGTCGGGCTCGCCGGTGACCGCGGCGAAGCCGCTCATCGACTCGGCGAGCGTGCCGAACCCGGGTCGCTTCGCGTACGGGCCGAACTGGCCGAAGCCGGTGACACGCGCGATGACCAGGCGCGGGTTGATCTCGTGCAGGGTCTCCGGGGACAGGCCCCACCGCTCCAGCGTGCCGGGGCGGAAGTTCTCGATGAGCACGTCGGCCCGTGCGATCAGCCGCTTGAGCAGCTCGGCGCCCTCGGGGCGGCCCATGTTGGCGGTGACCGTGCGCTTGTTGCGGCCGAGCATCTTCCACCACAGCCCGATCCCGTCCTTGCTCGCGCCGTGGGTGCGAGAGGGATCACCTCGGTCGGGGTGTTCCACCTTGACGACGTCGGCGCCGTAGTCCCCGAGGATCGTCGCCGCCAGAGGTCCGGCGAACAGGGTGGCCGCGTCGACGACCATGACGCCGGCCAGCGGTCCTGCGGGCGTTCCCGGCTGGTCAGCCGGCGCCGATCGTTCACTCGGAACGATCTGCTCTGCCTCCACGAAACGGCCTCCTCAACTGTGTTCCTGCTGGTCTGAGCCGATAGCGCATCCCCGGGGCAGGCGTTCGCGCTCGCCGGGGGGCTTCCCAAGCTATTGAAACAGCGTTACTGTCTGCGGAACAAGTCCACTGTACATATCGCACTCGGAAGGGCAGGCGGCCCTCGATGATCTATCTCGTCTACCGGATGAGGCTCGGTTCGCGAGCCCGCGATGACATGCGGGGCTTCTGGAACTGGCTGGAGGACCGGGAGAGCTGGTTCTACCGCGATCTGCCGATGGTGCGCGAGGTGCGCTGGTACTACAGCGTCGTCGGTGACGTGTACGTTGTCGAGAACTGGGCCGCGTTCGACGACGAAGCCGCCTGGGGCGAGTACCGCTCCGCGCTCGCGACTCTCAAAGCCGATGACGCCTGGGAGACGCAGCGTGTCAGCCAGAACGAATGGTGGGACTTTCTCGACACGCGAATCGTCACCGATCTTCCGGTGAGGGTCGGATTTCGGCGCCAGGATGGTTGATCAAACCTAGCTGATCTCCTGGAGGAAAACATGCCGACCAAGAACCGTGACACCGCGTCCGGCGAGACGCCCGCGCGGGAGAGCACCGGGCAGGCCATCGCCACCGTCGAGCGGGCCGCGGACGTGCTGATGCACTTCGCCGAGACCCCCTCGGCCACGCTCGGCGTGACCGAGATCGCCGAGGCGCTCGGGATGTCGAAGGCCGCCGTGCACCGGATACTGGCCTCGCTGCGGGTTCGGCGTCTCATCGAACTCGACCCGGTGAGCAGGCGTTACTCCCTGGGAGTCGGCGCCATGCGGCTGGGCCTCGCCTACCTTGACCGCCTGGACATCAGGCGCATCGCCGCGCCGGAACTGGTGGCCCTGTCCCAGCGCACCGACGAGACGGCGACCCTGTCGATCCGTACGGGATGGACCCGGATCTACGCGGACCAGGTGACCCCTGCCCGCGAGGTCATCATGAGCGTCTCCCTCGGCGTGCCCTACCCCCTGCACGCGGGCGGTTCGTCCAAGGCGTTCCTCGCCTTCCTGGCGGACGACGAGATCGAGGCCTACCTGTCGGAGGCCCCGCTCGAACCGTTGACCGGCAAGACGATCGCCGACGTCCCGAAGCTGCGCAAGGAACTCGCCGTGATCCGCGAGAGCGGCTGGGCGCAGTCCTTCGCCGAACGTATGTCGGGTGCCGCCTCCGTGGCCGCGCCCGTCCTCGACCACCACGGCCGGCCCGTGGCCGTCATCAGCGTCTGCGGACCGCTGGAACGGTTCCGCGAGGAGGTCGACGCGTGCGTCGAGGCACTGCTTGATTCCACTCGACGACTGTCCATCCAGATGGGATGGACCGAACCAGAAAGGGGGTGACGGCCGCCCACCCGGCCGGCCGTCGCGTATGTCCCGTTACGATCTGCTTGTCAAAGGCGGCACCGTCGTCCTCCCCTACCACGGAGAGATCCGCGCTGACCTGGCGGTCTCCGGAGGGAAGGTGGCGGCCCTCGCGGAGGACATCCCCACCTCCGACGCCGCCGAGGTGGTCGACGCCAGGGGGAAGGTCGTCCTCCCCGGGGCCGTCGACGCCCACTTCCATCTCGGCATCTACCGTGACCTGGCCCTCGACGCCTTCGAGGAGACCCGCTCGTCCCTCGTCGGTGGCGCCACGACCGTGCTGTCCTACTTCCGTACCGGCTCGCACTACCTCGACCGGACGGGATCGTACAAGGAGATCTTCCCCGAGGTCCTCAACGCCGTCGCGGGCCGCGCCTGGACCGACTACGGCTTCCACCTCGCGCCGATGACGGTGGACCAGATCGCCGAGATCCCGTACCTCGTCGAGGAGCACGGCGTCTCGTCGTTCAAGTACTACATGTTCTACAAGGGCTTCGACCTCGCGGCGAACAGCCGGGACGCACGCTCCTTCACCATGGGCGACGAGTACGACCTCGGCCACCTCTACCTCCTCATGGAGCAGGTGACCGCGGTCCAGCAGGCCAACCCCGGCCTGCGCCTGTCGCTGTCGCTGCACTGCGAGCAGTCCGAGCTGATGAGGGTCTTCATCGACCGGGTCCGCTCGAACGGCGACCCGCAGACGCTGCGCGCCTACCACGAGGGACGCCCGCCGCTCACCGAGCGGGTGGCCATCGGCGAGGCCACCACCCTGGCCAGCCACACCGGCACCAACCTCAACCTGCTGCACCTGTCCAGCCGTGAGGCGGTCGACGCGGTCGCGCTGGCGCGCAGGTCGTTCGGCGCGGTGGACATGCGGGCCGAGACCACGCTGCACCACCTGTGCCTCGACCACGACAGCCTCGACGCGGAAGGCGGCCTCGGCGGCAAGGTCAACCCGCCGATCCGCACCAAGGCCGACAACGAGGCGCTGTGGGAGCGCGCAGCCGACGGCACGATCGACTGGGTGGCCTCCGACCACGCCTGCTGCATGGAGGCGGAGAAGGGCGACCAGCTCTGGCCCGCGCGTCCCGGCTTCGGCGGCACCGCCCTGCTGTACCCGGTTCTGTTCTCCGAGGGCCACCTCAAGCGCGGGATCTCCCTGTCCCGCGTGGCCGAGCTGGCCTCGGCGAACCCCGCCCGGGCGTACAACCTGTGGGGCCGCAAGGGCAGCCTCGCGGTCGGGTTCGACGCGGACCTGACCGTGGTGGACCCGGCGCTGACCCAGACGGTGACGGCCGAGGCGTGCCTCTCCGGGCAGGACCACTCCCCGTTCGAGGGCGTCGACCTGACCGGCTGGCCGGTGACCACGGTCGTCGGCGGTCAGGTCCGGTTCCGCGACGGCGACGTCGTCGGCGAGCCCGGCGGACGGTACGCGCGCCGCGCATGACAGACGGGCTCTGAAACGTCAGACCTATTGACAGTCTGGCGATCATGAGCCAATGTTTCCCCAACCCTGTTCCGTTATGCGGAACAGGGTTCGTCAACCTCTGAAACACCAAGAGGAGCAGTGCAGATGAGCCCCGAGGCGATCATCGATGGACTGTTCGCCGGTTCCGTCTACGCCCTAGTCGCACTCGCCCTGGCCATCGTTTTCCAGCCGACCCGGATCATGAACTTCGCGCAGGGTGAGGCCGTGATCCTCGGCGCCGCCGTCGCGTACCAGATCGTCGCGCTCGAGAAACTGGGCTGGGCCGTCACCCTCGGCGTCACCATCGTGCTGGCCGCTTTGATGGGCCTGCTCATGGAACGCATGATCATGCTACCAGTCCGCATGTCCGGCTCACGCTACGCGTGGATCATCGCGACCCTGGCGGCGGCGCTGATCTTCCAGTCGTTGTTCAACCTCGGCTACTTCGACGTGGACGCCCTGCGGCCGAACCCGGTCGTCGCGGGCGGCTTCCAGGTGGCCGGCATCACCGTGGAATGGCAGGAGGCGCTGACCATCGTCGTCGCCCTGGCCGTGATGGCGGGCTACGACCTCTTCCTGCGGAGGTCCACGTACGGGCGCGCGATCCGGGCCACCGCGCACAGCTCCGAGACCTCGGTCCTCATGGGCATCCCGGTCCAGCGCATCGTCGTGCTGTCGTTCGTGATCGGCGCGGTCATCACCGCCATCGCGGGCATGCTCGCCGCCCCGGTGATCTTCGTGGCGCCGGCGACCGGCCTGATGTTCACCATCAAGGGCTTCACCGCCGCGGTGATCGGAGGAGTCGGGTCACCGCGCGGAGCGCTCGTCGGCGGCATGATCGTCGGCGTTCTCGACACCGTCGTCCGGAGCGTGGTCGGCGGCTCCATCGGCAACTTCGCCGTGTTCGCCGCGCTCGCGGTGATTCTCGTCGTTTTCCCGTCCGGACTGTTCGGCAAGCCCATGGAGGCGCACTGATGGCAACGGTGGACTCTTCCCCCGGAGGCGTCGGCTCTCCCGGATCCGTGTTCGACTCGGCGGCCTACCACCGCGCGCGTACCGTGGTCCTCGCCGTCCTCTCGGTCGCCGTCATCGGCGTGCTGCTCGCGTGGCCGGCCATCACGGACTACTACAGCTACAACGCGTCGTACTACAACGGCATCGTCGCCTCGGCCGCGATCAGCGCGATCCTGACCATCTCCCTGAACCTGTCCATGGGGTACGGCGGGATGTTGTCGATGCTGCACTCCGGACTGCAACTCGCCGGCGGCTACGCCACCGGATATCTCGTGGTCAAGCTGAGCGGCTCGTGGCTGCTCGGCATCGCCGCCTCCGTGGCCGTCGGCACCGTGGTCGCGATGCTGGTCCTGCTGGTCAGCCTGCGGGCGACCTATCTGTACTTCGGCATGATCACCCTGGCCGCCAACCTGATCGTCATCGAGGTCGGGCGCGAGTGGGAGTCCGTCACCGGCGGCATCGTCGGCGTCAGCGGCATCGCCCCCAAGCTGGGCGACGAGTTCATGTCGAAGCAGGCCTTCTACTACGTGGTGCTCGCCTGCCTCGCCGTTGCGTACATCCTGCAGCGCAACCTCGTGCGCAGCGGCGTCGGCCGCGCCTCGATGGCGGTGCGCGAGTCCTCCGACACCGCCTCGGCGATGGGCATCTCGCCCGCGCGCGCCAAGCTCCTGCTCTTCGGCGTCTGCGGCGGCACGGCCGGCCTGTCCGGCGCGCTGTACGCGTTGCAGCTCGGCTTCATCAACCCCGACGTCGGCCTGCTCGACAACGGCATCATCTTCTTCGTCGGCCTCTTCCTCGGCGGCATCTCCACCCTGATCGGGCCGCTGATCGGCGTCGGCCTCATCGCCGTGCTGGTCGAGCTCATCAAGGATCAGGCGCGGTACACCACGCTGGTGCTCGGCGTCCTGCTCCTGGTCGCCATGATGGTGATCCCGCGCGGCGTCGTCGGCACCTGGAAGGCGTCCAGGATGGGCCGCGACCGGCTGGCCGAAGCGGACGACGAGACGCTGCCGGACGAGGTCCCCGACGTGGTGCCCGAGGTGCGCGACGTCCCCGACGGGGTGGCCGCGCTCGAAGGCAGCGGCATCGTGAAGCACTTCGGCGGTGTGCACGCCCTCGACGGCGTGGACGTCCGGATCATGCCGGGCACCGTCCACGGGATCATCGGACCCAACGGATCGGGCAAGTCCACGCTGGTCTCCTGCCTGACCCGCTACCACCAGATCGACGCCGGACAGGTACGGATCTTCGGCGAGGAGGCCCCGCACGCCGCCCACCGCGTCGCCCACGCGGGAGTGACCCGCGTCTTCCAGGTCCCGCACCTCTTCGAACGGGTCAGCGTCCTCGACAACGTGCTCACGGGCATGCGCACGCGCGAGACGTACTCCTGGTTCGGCGCCCTCGTGCGCTCGCCCTCCTATCGCCGCCAGGACCGGACCGAGAGGGAGGAGGCCAGGGAGCTGCTCGCCTTCGCCGGGCTCGCGTCCCGTGCCGACTGGCTCGCCTCGTCCCTCTCCCACGGCCAGAAGCGGCTGCTCGAAGTGGTGCGCGCGGTGGCCAGCAGGCCGAAGGTACTCATCCTGGACGAGCCCGCCACCGGCCTGACGTCCGACGAGCTCGACGCCCTCGGACGGCTGTGCCGGGTACTGCGCGAGCGCGGGCTCGCGGTCGTGCTCATCGAGCACAACGTCGACTTCGTGATGGGGCTCTGCGACGAGCTCACCGTCCTGGAGAGCGGCAAGGTGATCGAGCGCGGCACCCCGGAGAAGGTGCGCAACTCGGCGGCGGTCCTCGAGGCGTACCTCGGCCGCCCCGACCTCGTGGAGGAGGCGTCATGAGCAGACTGCTCGAACTGTCCGGGCTGACCGCGGGCTACGGAGGCGTACGCGCCCTCGACGGGCTCGACCTGCACGTCGACGAAGGGGAGTTCGTGGTGCTCCTCGGCCCCAACGGGGCCGGCAAGACGACCACGATGAAGACCGTCTCCGGTCTGCTGAAGCCCGTGTCCGGGCAGATGCGGTTCGCCGGGCAGGACCTGGCGAAGGTCGCGGCCTGGCGCCGTCCCGCCCTCGGGCTCGGCCACGTGCCCGAAGGCCGGCAGATCTTCCCCGACCACACCGTCCTAGAGAACCTCGCCCTCGGCGGCTTCCCGACCCGGCGGCGCAAGGCGGAGACCGACCGCAGGCGCGACGAGATGCTGGAGATCTTCCCCCGGCTGGCCGAGCGCAGCTCCCAGCTCGCCGGCACGCTGTCCGGGGGAGAGGCCCAGATGCTCGCGATCGCCCGCGCGCTGATGGCGGCGCCCCGGCTCCTCATGCTGGACGAGCCGTCGCTCGGCCTGGCCCCGCTCAAGGTCGCCGAGCTGTTCGGCTATCTCAAGCGGCTGCACGACGAGCGCGGGCTGACCATCCTGCTCGTCGAGCAGCAGGCCAGCACCGCGCTCCGGCTCGCCGACCGCGGATACGTGCTGGAGCGCGGCCGGGTGGCCGTCGAGGGCACCGGCGCCGAGTTGCGGGAGGACCCCAGGGTCCAGGCCGCCTACCTCGGCCAGCTCCGCCAGGAAGCCGGCTGATCCCACCCGTCGCTCCGCCCGGCGGTAACCGTCGGGCGTGGCGCCCCGGCAGGCGGCGCAGAACGCAGAGGCCGGTTCCGATCGTCGGAACCGGCCTTTCGCGTGACCGGTGTAGCCGGCTTTCTGGTGGGGGCCGCGCGCCGGCGCGGCCTCAGTCGAGATATTCGCGCAGGACGCGTTCGGCGAATTCGAAGAACGTTTCGATCTGACCCGTCTCAGCGTCGAACTCGGGTGTCCATCCCAGGTCCCAGTACGACCAGACCGTGCCCTGGAGCGGTCCGCTGAGCACCAGGCACGCGAACCCTTCTCCCGCCGAGCCGCCATAGATCGGCAGCGCACCGTCGCATGGCCCCTCGATCGCCCGGCTCTCACCCGCCCGGACACGTTTCACCAGGTCGGCGGCTTGCTGTGGAGAAAACGGGAAGGGGGCGCCCGGCTGATCCTGGCCCTCCGCCAGCAGCAGGAGCCCATCCGCGGGTGACCACAGCGGTTCGTAGCCCGTGTCCTCCTCACCGCGTGTCACCGAGGTGATGAACGTCCGGTACTCCTCAGGGAGTCGCACGCCGATCTGTTCTTCGACCTCTCCGACCTCCTCCTCGCTCATGGGGGGCAGGAAGACGAAGTCGTTGTCAGCGGCCTCGATGTCGAGGACAAGCTGCCGGATTCTCTCAAGCACTTCGCGCGGCTCTCCGAACTGATGAGGTTCTCATCGGAGTGGTGACGGCAGGTGGTGGGAACCGCGCAACAGTACCGGGAGTCCCCTGGGAGCCGCGCGGGCATGGAAAAGCCCCCACGGTCGTCCCGGTGGGGGCTGTCGGGGTGGACGGGGATCAGCCGAAGGCGGTGGTGCCGGGCTTGACCACGCCGAGGAACGCGGCCACGAGGACCAGGAACCAGATCGCGTAGACGTACGGCAGGCAGGAGCGTACGGAGTGCCGGATCTGGTGCTCGACCTCGGGAGTGGAACCCTCGGTCACCAGCTTGCCGAAGGCCGGGCCGAACGGGCTGAGCTGACGGCGGATCATCACGCCGGACAGAATGCACAGCGCGTACGCGGCGACCTTGGCGGCCAGCCACTTCGGGTTGGTGGTGACGCCGAACGGCTCGGCGGTGAAGAAGACGTACCCGGAGCCGGCGAGCAGCACCACGGCCAGGCCGTACCGGACGATCAGGTCGAGCTTCTGCACCACCGTGCCGAGCGGGGTCGCGCCGCGCGTGTAGTCGTAGACGACCAGCACCAGCCAGCACAGCGCGGCCACCCATGTCAGGGCGAGGAGCCAGCCCGGGAAGACGTCCTCGCCGAACGGGCTCAGCGACATGAGCGTGACACCGCTCGGCAGGAAGAGGACGAGGCAGATCCTGGGCGCCATGTCCACGGCGTGCATGATCTTGGCGGCGACCGAGCGGGCCGGCGTCGGCAGTTCGGAGCGGAGGATGAACCGGCTGGAGTAGAAGACGCCGATGTCGCTGCCGAGCCAGTAGACGAAGAGCACGATGTGCAACAGGATCGCCAGGCTGTACGCGTTGAGGCCGTGTACCGGCTCCATGGTCGTCGCGAGGGGCATGGGGAGGGGCATGAGGTGACGCTCCGGTGATATGGCCGTGGCCGGACCCAGAGGCCCGGCCACGGTGTTCGCAAGGTGCACGAGCGGTGCGATGAGGGGTGCGTGAGGGGCGGACGGCTACATGCCGTCGCCGTCCCAGCGGCCGCGGGAGCGGCTGCGGACGGGGAGGCTGGAGATGATGGGCGCCGGGATGTGGTCGCCCGGCTTCCACGCCCGTCCGTGGGCCCAGTTGTGCGCGCCCTCGTCGGTGCGCTCGTCGGCGTGCCCCAGGGACGCGGGGTCCGCGCCCCAGTCCAGCGCCGGCACGTCGTGGTCATGGCCGTGGTCGTGGTCGTGGTCGTGCCCATGGTCGTCGCCGTGGCCGCCCTGGAGGCGCGCGGCGTCGAGGGCCTTGGCGATGGCCAGGATGCTGCGGTCGACGCCCTGTCCGTGCTGGACGTACTCGGCGTCGGGCTGGCCCTGGTCGCGCTGGAACTGCCAGGCGGCGGTGAGGTCGGCGATGTCCTTCTCGCTCCGCCAGGTGGGGCCGGAGCCGAGGTCGTGCGAGGACTGCGACCACCGCATACGACCGCCGTCGGGGCCGTAGTTGACGGCCTCGCCGCCCCAGCGGAACCACTCGTTCTGGGTGTACCAGTTCTGCAGTTCGCCGTCGGAGCGCAGCAACCAGGTGGCCCCGCCCTCCATGGTGGTGAAGTGGCCGTGCTTCACGCGGGCGGGGCGGAAAAAGTACGTGCCGAGGTCCAGGGTGCCGAAGTTGTACTCCATGTGGCCCTGGGTGGTGTACGCCTCCTCGTAGCAGGGGTGGTGCGCGAGCCGGTGGTCGGCCCAGCCCTCCTGGGCGTGCACCAGGCGGGTGTAGAAGCCGGTCGCCGGGTCGACGTGCAGGTACTTGATGAACAGGCCGGGCATGGGTCCGGGGTTCGGCACCGCGTCCCAGTTCATGGCCTCGCTGTCGATGACGATGACGTCCTCGCGCGCGTCCGCCCAGCGCGGGGCGTTCAGGCTGTCCACGGCGTCGAAGCCGGCGTCGCCGTACTCGCGGTAGTGCAGGATCCGGGTGCCCTCGGCGAAGGTGATCGCGTCGGTGGGGACGCCCTGCGGCGCGTAGACGTAGCCGCCCTTGCCGATCTCGCGGCCGCCGTACGTCATCGAGCCTTCGAGCACGTAGTACTCGGTGTTGGCGTGGTGGATGCCCGGCCCGCGGCCCCAATCGGTGTGGAAGTCGATCCGGAGCGACGAGGAGCCGTCCTCCTCGTCGACGGACAGGCGGCGCTCGCTGGCCCGCCCCTCACCGTTGACGAGCTCGGCGCCGTGCCACACATAGTCGTCTTCCTGGATCAGCTCGACATGGGGGCGCACTGTGATGTCCTTCCGCTGGCCTCAAAACTGTATGTTCCGCTATGCGAAACGGCGTTTCTATCAGATTGAGGGTAATTGTCTGAGGTATTGAGGGTCAAGGGGTCAGGCGCCGATCGCCGGGGGCTTGAGGTCGCGCTTGACGATCTTTCCGGCCGCGTTCCGGGGAAGAGTCGTGACGACCTCCCAGCGCTTGGGCACCTTGTAGCCCGCCAGGCTGGTACGGCAGTGCGCCTCCAGGCCGGCGAGCAGGCCGGGGTCGACGGTCGGTCCGGCGGCCCCGCCGCGGAGGACGACGTACGCCATGACCTCCTCGCCCCACGTCTCGGACGGGACGCCGACCACCGCCGCCTCGGCGATCGACTCGTGCGCCGCCAGCACGTCCTCGACCTCGCGGGGGTAGACGTTGATCCCGCCCGAAATGATCATGTCCTTCTTGCGGTCGATGATGTGGATGTAGCCCTCGTCATCGCGCACCACGATGTCACCGCAGGTCAGGAAGCCGTCATCCGTGGTGCACTCGTCGGTCGCCGCGGGGTTCCGGTGGTAGCCGTTCATCAGGAACGGGGAGCGGCTGAACAGTTCCCCGGGCTGTCCCGGCTCGACCGGATCGCCGTCCTCGTCGACGATCCGCAACTCCGTCATGTACCAGGCGTGGCCGACCGACCCCGGCTTGCGGTGCTGGTCCGCCGGGCGGAGGTTGGTCACGATGCCCGCCTCGGTGGAGCCGTACAGCTCGTGCACGCCGCAGGCGGGGAACGTCTCCATGACCCACTGCTTGAGCGGCCAGGGCAGCGCGGCGGCGTTGAAGTACAGCGTGTCGAGGCTGCTCAGGTCCCTCGCCGCCAGCTTCCCGCCGTCCAGCGCGCGGAGCATCTGCGCGTGCGTCGGCACCAGGAAGGCGGACTGGGCACGGTCCCGCTCGACGAGGTGCAGCAGCGCCTCAGGATCCCACTTGCGCAGCATCGTGACCGTGCCGCCGGTGTAGACCGGGGCGTACCCGAAGGCGAAGCCGGCGCCGTGGTACATGGGCGCCACCGCGACCGACACCCTGCCGGTGCCGAGTCCCCACTCCATGGCGGAGCAGTAGAACGTCAGGGACCGGCTCCGGTGGCTGATCAGCACACCCTTGGGCCGTCCGGTCGTACCCGACGTGTACGTGATGCAGAACGGGTCGAGTTCGTCCACCCGCACCGCGGGGTCCACCGCCCGCGCGCCGGCGAGCGCGTCCTCGTACGCCGGGCCGATCTGGGTGCCGTCGATGGAGAGCGTGACCAGGCGCGACTCCTCGACCGCGTCGCCCACCACGGAGGCGAGGGCGTCGTCCAGGATGACCGCACCCGCGCCCGAGTGCTCCAGGATGTACCGCGCCTCGCCCGGGGTGAGGCGGGGGTTGAGCGGCACCATGAGCAGGCCCGCCTTGGCGATCCCGGCCGCGATCTCCGGGTATTCGAGCCGGTTCCCGAGCAGTACCGCGACAGGCCGGCCGGGCGTGAGACCCCGCGCCAGGAGCGAGGCGGCCAGGCGGTTCGAGCGTTCGTCGAGCGCGGCGTAGGTGAGGGCGCGGTCGCCGTCGATCACCGCAGTCGCCCGGGGGGTGGCGCGGGCGAACTCCCGTACGCCGCCCGCGATCGACAGAGGAGCACCTCCACGATGGACGGGCATGCTACTTCCTTCCGTGAAGCCGTAGATGGTGCGACATATTGGAACAACGTTTCATCAGGTAGGGCAAGGGGTCAGTCGCGGGGCTGCCACAGCGTGACCGAGACGCCGTTCGGGGTGTCGGCGGTGGCAACGATCGCGCGCCCGTGCAGCGGGTCGTCGGTCTCGACCGGAGAGGTCAGCACCCGTCCGCCGGTCCTGCGGACGCTCTCCAGCGCCGCCTCCAGGTCCCGGGTGCGGACCGACCAGCCGCTGTGGCCGAGCGAGCGGGCCGGACGCTGGGTCGCCCGGCGGTCCACGCCGTGCTCGCCCGCGGCCGACGTGACCTCGATGCGGGCGGTCTTCTCCCCGGCGAGGAAGGCCAGGCGCATCTTGGTGCCCGCGGGCAGCCCGGCCACCTTGTCGAAGCCGGGGGAGGAGAAGACCACGTCGTACCAGACCGCCATGCCCAGACCCTCGGGTCCCCAGAAGCCCACCTCGGCGTCGGCGTCGGGGACGTGGCAGACGACCGAAGTCAGCTCGGTGTACGACCGCTCGGGGTCGGCGGCCCACGCCTCGGTGCCGCGTACGGCGGCGGGCTGGACGAAGACCACGACCGTCCCGTCCGGGGCCGGGCACACGCCCTGCGTGACCTGGACCTCGCGCTCGCCGACCGCGACGCCGTACGTGGTGGGCGGGGTGGCCCAGTCCCGGCCGGACCGGCCGAGTTCGGCGTGCGCGGCCTCGATGTCGCGGGCGTACATGTCGATCCCGACCAGGCCGACGTCGAGGTTGTGCGGCGGGTCGGCGGGCGCGATCGGCTCCGGCACGCGTACCAGGTGGATCCGCCCGGTGCCGGCTCCGGCGGCGGCCAGCGCGATGGCCTCGACGTCCGCGGGGCCCGAGGCCCACAGCGCGTCGGCGACGGCCCCGGGGACGACGCCTTCCGCGGCCACCTCGTAGCCCAGTTCGCCGACGAAGAAGTCCAGGTGGGGGCCGAACTCGGTGACGCCGACGATGGCGGCGGTGATGCCCTCGACCAGTGGCTGCGGGGTTGTCTCGGTCACGGTGATCCCTTCTCAACGTGTCTGTTCCTTCTATCGGAACACTGTTCCATTCAATCCGAGATCACGCTAGGCTCGCCGCCGACGGCCTGTCAACGGCCCGTTCACCACTCCGCGATCACCTGTGACCAGGGAGGACCTATGCGCGCGGCGCTTTCCGGGATGCCGATCATCAGCAAGCACCTCGGCGAATGGCGGGGCGAGTACATCCACATCGCCGCCGACGGCACCATCGTCGACCGGCACGCGTCCCACCTGTACTGCCGAGTCCCCGAGGACGGCTCGTACGACATCCTGCAGACGAACACCTACACCTGGGCGGACGGCCGGGAGGAGGCGTTCGACTTCGGCGGGAAGCTCGACGCCGACGGTGTCTGCCACTTCGACACCGACCGCATCATCGGCGAGATGAGCCAGGTCGACGACCAGACGATCGTGCTGACGTGGTCGTACAAGAACGACCCGGACAACTACCTGTACGAGCTGATCCAGCTCTCCCGTGACGGCCTGCACAAGTGCCGTACCTGGCAGTGGATGGACGGCGACCGCCTGGTCAAGCGCACTGTCATCAACGAGACCAAGGTCGCCTGAACCCGCGTCAGCGCCTCGTCCGCGTCCCGGTGTCCTCTGCGGCGCCTCCGGGGCGCGGCGGACCCTCGTCGGCCTCCGTCGAACCGGGGATGAATCAGAGGTGAATCGGAGGTGAACCGGGACGGCGTTCCGTGAGATCCGGCAATTCCGTCTGGCCTCTTCCGCACCCCCCTTCCCGCAACTACTATTCCGCTCACGGAAATCATGTTCCGTTTCGCGGAACACGCGATGCCTATACACAAATGAGGACCCGGGATGCTTCGGTATGTCGGACGTCGGGTCGCCGGCCTCGCGCTGGTCCTGCTCATCGTCTTGACGCTCGTCTTCTTCATGCTCAGGGCCGCCCCCGGCGGGCCGGTCGACGCCTATCTCGGGATGAACCCCACCCCCGAGAAGCGGGCCGAAGTGGAGCACCGCTTCGGTCTCGATCAGCCCATCTGGGTGCAGTACGCCAAGTTCCTGGGCAATCTCGCCTCCGGCGACCTCGGTAACTCGCTCTTCAGTGACCGGCCGGTGAGCGCCATCATCGGGGAGCGGCTGCCGGTCACCCTCGAACTCAGTCTGGCCGCCTTCCTCTTCTGGGTCGTGGTCGGTCTCGCCGCCGGAGCGCTCGCCGCCCGCAGGCGCGACTCGTTCGTGGACGGGCTCGTCCGCGTGGGCAGCGTCGTCGCGCTGTCCATCCCGAGCTTCTGGCTGGCGCTCGTCCTGGTCGTCGTCTTCGGGCTCTACATCAAGGGGGTGCTGCCCTCCAGCGGCTGGGTGCCCTTCACCGAGGATCCGTGGGAGAACCTGCGCGGCGTGGTGTTACCGGCCTTCGCCCTCGGACTCGGCTCGGGTGCGGTCATCGCCCGTACGCTGCGCGCGTCCATGATCGAGACGACGCGGGCGGACTACGTGTCCTTCGCCCGCGCCATGGGGATGCCCGAGCGCCGCGTCCTGCGCCGGATCACGCTGCGCAACGCGATCATCCCGACGGCGACCGTGATCGGGCTCATGCTCGGCGTGTTCGTCAGCGGGACCGTGCTCGTGGAGAACGTGTTCAACATCCCCGGGATCGGCCAGACCATAGTCGGCGCGTTCCGCCAGCACGACTATCCGCTGGCCATCGCCTGCACGCTGATCACCGCCACGGTGTTCCTCGTCGCCAACCTGGTCGTCGATCTCCTCTACTTCGTGCTCAACCCCCGGATTCGCGCCGGGTTCCTGAACGGGACGGCTCGCTAGACATGGTGATGACCCGAGTGCTCCCACGCTCCCGGACCTCCCGGCTCAGGGTGCCGCGGATGTCCGCGCTGACCTGGAGCGGCCTGGTCCTGCTGCTGCTGTTCCTGCTGCTGGCCGTGGTCGGCCCCCTGGTCGCCGGCACGTCGACCGCCCGGACCGGTGACACCCTCGCCGCGCCGGGTGCGGCGCACCTGTTCGGCACCGACCACCTCCAGCGGGACCTGTTCGCCCGTACGGCGGAGGGCGCCAGGGTGTCGCTGCTGGTGGCGGTGGCCGGGGTCGGGTTCGGGCTGGTGGTCGCGGTTCCCGCCGGTCTGGTGGCCGGGTATTTCGGCGGCCGCTGGCCGGACGATCTGATCATGCGGATCCTGGAGGCGCTCCAGGCACTGCCGCTGTTCGTCTTCGCGCTGTTCGTCATCGGCGTCACCGGGACCGGCGACTCCCAGATCGGTCCTGTCACCCTCACCTCGACGACCAAGGTCGTGCTGCTCCTCGGCGTCGGCTTCATCCCGTACTTCGCCCGGGTGACCCGGTCGGCCACACTCGTCGAGGTCCAGGAGGACTACGTCGACGCGCTGCGGGTGGTCGGCGTCCCCCGATGGCGCATCATCGCCGGAGAGATCCTGGTCAACGTGCTGCCGCCGGTCCTGGTCCAGGCGTTCCTGTGGATCGGGGTGGCGATCTTCGCGGAGAGCGCCCTCAGCTTCCTCGGCCTCGGGATCCAGCCGCCCCAGCCCAGCCTGGGCAACATCCTCGGGGACGCGACCGGCTACATGCTGCTCGGCGCGTGGTGGTACTCGATCATCCCGGGCCTGGTCATCCTCGTCGCCACGATCGGCTTCAACCTCGTCGGGGACGGCCTCGGCGACGCTCTCGACGCTGACAACCGCCGCTGAGCCGTACCGCTCCGCACCCCCCTACACCTTTTGAGGAAATAAGTGATGATTAATCACAACATGTCCACGTTTGATCGTCGGCGGTTCCTGACGATGACCGGAGTCCTCACCGCCGGAGCGCTCGCGCTGGCCGCGTGCGGCACGGACGACTCCGCCACCGGCGGCGCGGCCAAGGAAGGCAAGAAGGTCGAGACGATCACGTTCGGCGTCGTCTCCATCTCCGACTACATGAACCCGCTGACCAACACGTCCAAGCGGGTGCACTGGATCACCGACCCGGTCGTGGAGTCCCTCTACACCTACGACGCGTCGCTGAAGTCGATCCCGCTGCTCGCCGACGGCGAGCCCGAGATCTCCGATGACGGCCTGACCTGGACGATCAAGCTGAAGCAGGGCGTGACCTTCCACAACGGCGACCCGCTCACCGCCGACGACGTGGTGGCGTCGCTCACGTTCGTCAGCAACCCCAAGAGCACGAGCGACTGGACCACGTTCTTCGCCTACTACGTCAAGAGCGCCGAGGCCGTCGACAAGCAGACCGTGAAGATCACGCTGACCACGCCGTTCGGCGTGCTCCGCTCGCACCTCACCAACCTGCCCATCGTGCACAAGGCGTTCGTGGAGCGGACCGACACCACCATGGGCACCGGCCCGTTCAAGGTGGACAAGGTGGCCCAGGGACGGCAGGTCACGCTGAGCCGCAACGACGCCTACCACGGCACCAAGCCGGAGCTGAAGGGCGTCGTCTTCGAGGCCATCCCCGACCCGGCCACCCGGCTGGTCAACCTGCGCGAAGGCAAGATCCACATCATGACCGACGTCTCCCCGGAGAGCGTCGCCCTGCTCAAGCAGGACAGCCAGATCACGGTGCACGAGGTGGACGCGCCCAGCGACATCATCACGTACTTCGTGGCGAACAAGGCGCCCTTCGACGACGTCAAGGTGCGCCAGGCGCTCGCGTACGCGATGGACCGCAAGGGCGTGCGCGACATCGTGTACGCGGGGACCGCGAAGATCGCCCAGGGTCCGGTCGGCCCGGCCGTCGAGGGCCACGACTCCTCGCTCCAGATCTACGGCGAGGCGCCCGACTACGCGAAGGCCAAGGCGCTCCTGGCCGAGGCGGGAGTGTCCTCCCTGGAGTTCACCCTGATGATCACCAGCGACGCGGTGATGAAGAACGTCGGCCAGGTGCTCGCCGAAGGCTGGAAGCAGGCCGGCATCACCTGCACCCTCGAAGTCCTCGACTTCAGCCCTTGGGTGAAGAACTGGGCGTCCGGCAAGTACCAGATGGCGATGACCGGGTTCGAGAGCGGCTTCGGCGGCGGCCGCACGGCGGTCACCGTGCTCGGCCCGATGAGCTCGAAGAACCCGCTCAACTTCGGCTACAAGAACGACGAGGTGGACAAGCTGCTCGGCGAGGCGTGGGCCACCACCGACGACGCCGCGCGCGTCGAGGCCTGCAAGAAGATCAACGGGATCCTCGCGAACGACGCCATCATGATCCCGCCGGTCTACCCCCGGCTCGTCGTGGCGCAGCGCAAGGAGATCTCGCCCCTCGACGAGAAGCTCATGGGCGTCAGCCGGGTCTCGCTTCCCCCGGTGCACTCGGTCTGATGGCGCCGGAGCCGAAGGCCGGCGGGGCGGCGGCGCCGTCCCCGGCCGGTCCCGCACTTCTGTCCGTACGGGACCTCGCCGTCACGTTCCGCACCAGGGACGGCGAGGTGCCCGCCGTGCGCGAGGTCTCCTTCGACCTGGCCCGCGGCGAGATCCTCGGCCTGGTCGGGGAGTCGGGATCGGGCAAGAGCACGCTGCTCACGGCGCTGATGCGCATGCTGCCGCGCAACGCCGGGATCACCGCCGGCCACATCGGCTTCGACGGCACCGACCTGCTGGCGCTGCGCGAGGACGGCATGCGCCGGCTGCGCGGCGACCGGATCGGCCTGATCCCGCAGCGGCCGATGACCTCGTTGTCACCGACCACGTCCGTCGGCCGTCAGCTCCGCTGGCACCTCGACGGGCTCGACGAGGGGCGGCTCAAGGAACTGCTCGGCGGTGTCGGGCTGGGCGCCGTGCTCGACCGGCTGGACAGCTATCCGTTCGAGTTCTCCGGCGGCCAGCTCCAGCGCCTGCTCATCGCCGTGGCCGCGCTCGGCAAGCAGCCCGACCTGCTGCTGGCCGACGAGCCGACCACGACGCTCGACGCCACCGTGCAGGCGCAGGTGCTGCGGCTGCTGCTGGAACTGCGCGACCGGGTCGGCCTGACGATGGTGTTCGTCACCCACGACCTGGGCGTGATCTCGCAGGTCAGCGATCGCATCGGGGTCATGTACGCCGGTCGGCTGGTCGAGGTCGCCCCGGCCCGTGAGCTGTTCGACGCGCCCAGGCACCCGTACACGCGGGCGCTGCTGGAGGCGATCCCCGGGCGGCACCGCCGGGGTGAGCCGCTGCGCTCCATTCCCGGCACGGTCACGGGCGCGAACCGGCTTCCCGGCTGCCCGTTCGCCCCGCGCTGCGCCGCCGTCGTCGACCGGTGCCACGAGGAGAACCCGGAGGTACGCGAGGTGGGAGAGTCGCTGGTGCGCTGCCATCGGGCGGGTGAGGACCTGTGAGCGCCGTCAGGGCGGAGGATCTCAGGAAGCACTACCGGATCAGGTCCGGCCGCGGGGGCGAGGACCGGGTGGTGCACGCGGTCGACGGCGTCTCGTTCGAGGTGCCCGAGGGCCGCACGCTCGCGATCATCGGAGAGTCCGGCTGCGGCAAGTCGACGATCGCCCGCATGCTGGTCCGGCTCGCGGAGCCGACCGAGGGCCGGATCCTCGTCCACGGCACCGAGGGCGTCGACCGGCGCGCGATCCAGCTCGTCTCACAGAACCCCTGGTCGGCGCTGAACCGGCGCAAGAGCATCCGCCACGCGCTGGAGCAGCCGCTGGCCGTGCACGGGCTGTACCCCGACAAGGCGGCGCGGGCCGCCCGGGTCCGCGAGCTGCTGCACCTGGTCGGCCTCACCGATGAATACCTCGGCCGCCGGCCCGGCGGCGTGAGCGGCGGAGAGCTGCAGCGCGTGACCGTCGCGAGGGCGCTGGCCGTCGAGCCGCGCGTCCTGGTGCTGGACGAGCCCACCGCCAGCCTCGATGTCAGCGTCAAGGCGCTGCTCGTGAACCTGCTGCTCGACCTGAAGCGGCGCCTCGGGCTCAGCTACGTGCTCATCACGCACGAGATCGACATCGCCCGGCACCTGGCCGACGAGGTCGCGGTCATGTACCTCGGCCGGTTCGTCGAGACGGGCGACGCCGAGCGGATCTTCTCCGCCCCCCGGCACCCCTACACCCGCGCGCTGCTCGCCGCCGTGCCGGGGCCCGGCCGGGAGCCGGCCGCGCCGCTCCAGGGCGAGGTGCCGTCCGCGGTCGCGCCGCCGTCCGGCTGCCGGTTCCACACCCGGTGCCCGATGGCCGTCGACGCCTGCGCGCGCACCGAGCCGGCGCTCGAGCCGGACCAGGACGGACGGCTGGTGGCCTGCCTCCGCGCCGACGAGCTCCTCTCGCCCGCAGAAACCGTCTGACGACAATCGCTGACAAGGAGACCAACCGATGACCGACCCCGCCGAGAGCACGGCACTCACCCAGGACACCGACGGCGGTTACCCCACCGTCCCGCTGGCCAAGGACGTCTGGACTCTCGGCGTCGTCCAGTCCCGCGTGCACCCGACACCGGACCCGTCCGGGATGAAGGCCAACCTCGACCACATGCTGCATCTGATCGACAACTCCTTCCACGTCGGGTTCGGCCCCGGCCCGGACCTGCTGTTCTTCCACGAGTTCCCGATCAGCGGCTGGGACAGGTGGACCAAGGCGGAGACCGAGCGGCGGTGCATCGAGATCCCGGGCGAGGAGACCGAGCTGATCGCCGCCAAGGCCCGGCAGTACAAGTGCTACATCGCCTTCGGCGCCTACGTCCGCGACCCGGACTGGCCGGGCCACGTGCTCAGCATCACCACGCTGATCGGCCCGGACGGCGAGATCGTGGCCAAGCACTGGAAGGCGCGCAACGTCAAGGGCGTGTTCAGCGGCTTCGAGCTGTTCACCACCACCGTGTACGACGTCCTGGACGAGTACGTCGAGAAGTACGGCCAGGACGCGGTCGTCCCGGTGGCGCGCACCCCTCTGGGCAACATCTCCATGTCCTCCACCCAGCTGGAGCCCGAGCTGTTCCGGGCCGCCGCGATCAAGGGCGCCGAGGTCTTCCTCCGTACGGCGAGCGGCAGCTTCACCGAGATCGACGTCCGGGCCTCGGCGCTGCACAACCGGGTGTACTGCGCGATCGCCAACAACTCGGTGCTCTCCGCGGAGACCAACTACTTCGAGGACACCGGCGCCGGCGGCACCGCGATCTACGGCCCGGACGGCATGGCCATCGCGGCGGCCGACAGCAAGTTCGAGAAGCTCGTCCTCGGGCAGATCCCGATCGCCTCGTTCCGGGCCAGGCACCGCCAGCCGGACATCCACTGGGACCTCTACCGGCCGGTCTTCGAGCGTTACCGGAGCCGCTTCGAGCCGAACCTCTACACGCCGTACCAGCCGGTCAGCCTGGAGGACGCCGGAGCCTACCTGAACGGCAGGTCACGCTGGCGGTAACGGAGCGACCATCAGGGAGCGCACCTCGTCGGGCGTGAGCGTCGCGCCGTGTCCGGCCTCGGCGGCGAACCGCTCCTCGCCCAGCGCCGTACGGACCCGGTCGGTGATCCGGTCGATGTCCACGCGCTCCGCGGGGGCGGGGGAGAGGGAGCCCGACGCCCGGGCCGCGGCCGCCGCGCCCAGGATCCGGGCGGCCCGGTCGTGGTGTCCGGCGAGGGACAGCGCCCCGGCCAGACCGTCCAGGACGATGGTCATGTCCCGGGCGGTGTCGAATCCGGCCGCGAGATGGAACGCCTCACGATGCAGGTCGAAGGCGGTCGCCGCGTCCCCACGCTGCTCGGCCACGAAGCCGAGCTCGATCAGCACCAGAGGCAGGTGCGGAGGCGCGGCCTGCCCGGGCTCCCGGTGCGGGGTGTGGTCCAGCACGTCACGCAGGTGGGTCTCGGCGAGGTCGAGCCTGCCGTACCTGCGCGCGGCGAACGCGAGCCCCATCTTGGCGAAGATCTGCCCGGCCTGGTGGTGCTGCTCGACGGCCAGCCGCAGCGCCCGCGCGCAGAACTCGCCCGACCCCGCGAAGTCGCCGCGCCGCAGCGCGATCCAGCCGAGCCAGGCCAGCCGCCCGCCGACCTCCGTCCACAGTTCGAGCTCCTCGGCCACGCGCAGCCCGTCCCGGTGGAGCAGTTCGGCCCGGTCGAGGTCGTCGGTCATCTCGGCCAGCGCGCCGAGCCAGCCGGTGGCCTCCAGCCGGCCCCAGCGGTCGCCGAGTTCGTCGAACAGCTCCAGGCTCCGCTCACCGTCGCGGCGCAACGCGTCGAGGTCGCCCCGGACGTGCGCGAGCTTGGCCCGCGTGGCGAGGGCCGCCGCGGTACCCCACAGGTCGCCGCGTGACCGGAAGGCGGGCAGCGCGAGGTCCAGCAGTTCCCCGGCGACGGCGAGGTCGCCCAGATCGACCCCGGTATAGGCCAGGAACCACTGTGCCCGTGCCAGCCCGCCCGGTTCGCCGGCTTCCTCGAACATGCGGAGGGCCGCGCGGCGGCGGTCCTCCCGGTCCGCGACGTCCCCCTGGAGCAGCCCGATGCCGACGTGCCAGGCCAGCGCCTCGGCCCGCCGCGCCGGGGCCACGTCACCGTCCGCGGCGGCGACGGCCAGCGCCGCCGTCAGGGACCGCCGGGCCTCGGCCAGCCGCCCGCGCAGGAACCAGTACCAGGCCATCGCGTTGACGAGGCGGAGCGCGTCGTCCGCGTTCCCGTCCCTGACGGCGGCGTTCAGCGCGGCCCGCAGGTTGGCCGCCTCCGCGTCGAGGCGGCGCAGCCAGCGCCGCTGGTCGGCCCCGTGCAGGTGCGGTACGGCCCGCTCGGCGAAGGCGATGTGGAAACGGTGGTGCCGCCGCCTGATCCGGTCGAGTTCCTCCGCCTCCTGGAGACGCTCGACGCAGTACGCCGCCACCGACTCCAGCAACCGGTAACGGGGGCCGTCGGGCCCGTCCGCCATCATCACCAGCGACCGGTCGACCAGGCGCGCGAGCAGGTCGAGAACGTCCAGGCCGTCCTCGGCGCAGACGGCCTCGGCGGCGTCCACGGTGCAGCCGTCGGCGTGTACGGCCAGCCGGCGCAGCACGACCCGCTCGGGTTCCGTCAGCAGGTCCCAGCTCCACCCGATCATCGCGGCCAGGGTCTGCTGGCGCGGCGGGGCACCTCGATGCCCCGTGGCGAGCAGCCGGAACCGGTCGTCGAGGCGCTCGACCAGGCCGTGCACGCCCAGGGCGCGCACCCTCGTCGCGGCCAGTTCCAGGGCCAGCGGTATGCCGTCCAGCCGGCGGCACAACATCGCGACCGCCGACGCGTTGTCCGTGTTCAGGGTGAATCCCCGTGCCGAGGCGGACGCGCGGGCCACGAACAACCGCACCGATCCGGCTCGCTCCAGCACCGCGACGTCGTCGGCGGCGTGGCCGGGCACCTCCAGCGGCGGAACACTCCAGACCACCTCACCGGCGAGCCCGAGCGGCTCCTGGCCGGTCGCGAGGAGCCGCAGTCCCGGGGCCGCCCGCAGCAGCCGCACCGCCAGCTCCGAGACCGGCTCGACGACGTGCTCGCAGTTGTCGAGCACCAGCAGCAGCCGCCGGGGACGGAGCGCGTCGGCCAGCCGCTCCACCGCGGTCACCGGCTCGGCCGGCTGCTCGGAGGTCGCGCCGTCCCGGACGTCGAGCACCCCCATGATCGTCTCGGCCAGCCGGGGCAGCGCGTCCTGGTCGGCCGGTCTGTCCAGCGCGGCCAGCTCGACCCACCACACGCCGTCAGGGAACGCGTCCGGCGCGGGGGACTCCGGGGATGCGCCGGGGTCCTGGTCGAACAGACACCTGGCGGCCTCCATCGCCAGCCGGGTCTTGCCCACCCCGCCGGGGCCGGTGAGCGTCACCAGCCGGTCCGTGCCCAGCCGCGCCCGGATCTCGGCGACCGCGCCGTCCCTGCCGATCAGTCCGGTGACCGGCGCGGGGAGGTTCGTGACCGGCCGCGTCGCCGGAGAGTCCGGTACGGCGGCCGCCGCCAGCGCCGGGTCCTGCGTCAGGATCGCCCGATGGAGGGCCACCAGGTCGGCGCCGGGGTCCAACCCCAGCTCGTCGGCCAGCAGCGCGCGCAGGCTCTCGTAGCCGGCGAGTGCCTCGCTCTGCCGTCCGGAACGGTAGAGGGCGCGCATGTGCACCGCGCGCAGCCTCTCCCGGAGCGGATGTTCGGCCACCAGGTGACCGAGCTCCCCGGCCAGCAGGGCGTGCTCGCCCAGCGCCAGCCGTACCTCCGCGAGGTCCTCGTGCGCGGTCAGCCGCAGTTCCGTCAGGTGGGCGGCGGCGGCACGGACGAACGGCTCGTCCGCGAAGTCGGCGAACGCCGTGCCCCGCCACAGCGCGAGCGCGTCGGACAGCAGCGCCGCCCTGCTCCTCGGGTCGTCGGCCCGGCCCGCCTCGGCGAGCAGGGACCGGAAGTCGGCGGCGTCGGTGTCGGCCTTCAGCAGGTAACCCGCCGGCTGGAGCGGGACCAGCTCGCGTCCGCCCGGCTCGGCGTCCTCCAGAACCCGGCGGAGCTGCGACACCTTGGCCGACAGCGCGCCGAGGGGGTTGCCCGGCTGGTCCTCGCCCCACAGGTCGTCGACCAGCCGGTCGGCCGGCACCGGCCGGCCCTCGTGCGCCAGCAGGTCGGCCAGCAGGGCACGGACCTTGAGCCCGGGGACGGTGACGACCTCGCCCCCCGCCCGCCACACCGCCAACGGACCCAGCACCCCAAAACGCATGCGCGCCACGATAACGCGCCTTTTCTTCGTGTCGGCGGATCTCCGTAAACCGATGCGAAAGAAGCCGTAAACGGCCTCCGGCATCGTTGGCCACGTCGGAAAACGAGCGAGAGGGGGACCGGAATGGACCAGCGGAGGCTACGGGTGGCGATCATCATCGGCAGCACCCGCAAGGGCCGGTTCGGACCCACCGTGGCCGGCTGGTTCGCCGCCAGAGCCCGCAGACGCGGCGACCTGGACGTCGACCTGGTCGACCTGGCCGAGGCCGACCTGCCGCAGACCCTCACCGACCACGAGGAGCCCGTCCCGGCGCGGGTGCGGGCGCTGGCGCCGCGGCTGACGGCCGCCGACGCCTTCGCGGTGGTCACCCCCGAGTACAACCGGAGTTTCCCCGCTCCGCTCAAGACGGCGATCGACTGGTACCACGAGGAGTGGCAGGCCAAGCCGGTCACCTTCGTCGCGTACGGCAGGGAGTCCGGTGGCCTGCGCGCCGTCGACCAGCTCCGGCAGGTCTTCACCGAGCTGCACGCCGTGGCCATCCGCGACGTGATCACACTGCCCTGCTACTGGGACCTGTTCGCCGCCGACGGCACCTGGCCCAAGGCCACCGCGGAGTGCAACGCCGCGGCCACGACCGCGCTGGACCGCCTGGTCTGGTGGGCCGGCGCGCTGCGGGACGCGCGGGACAGGTCCCCGTACATCCCGTGAGGTCCCCCTCGGGGATCTCGCCCCAGCATGACACCGTCCACGGCACCATCGACGACACGGAGAGCACCATGCGGAAGATCATCGCCTCGACCTACAGCACGCTCGACGGCTTCATCGACAACCCCCACCTGTGGTCCCTGCAGTACAACAGCCCGGACGCCATGGCGTACGCGTTCACCATGACCACCGGGTGCGACGCGCTGATGCTGGGCCGCGTCACCTACGAGGGCATGGCTCAGGCCTGGCCGAACATGGGCGGCAACCCCTACGCCGACCACGTCAACTCCATCACCAAGTACGTGGTGGCCTCCCAGCCGGTCGACACCAGCGCCTGGGACCCCACCGTCGTCATCCCCGGAGACGACCTGGCCGCGCAGGTCGCCAAAATCAAGGAGCAGGACGGCAAGGACATCCTGATCTGGGGGTGCGGCCGGCTCACCGACGCGCTGATGGAGCACGGCCTCCTGGACGAGTACCGGATCTGGCTCTACCCCGTCATCCGCGGCGAGGGCGAGCGCCTGTTCCGCGAGGGCACCGAGGCGACCCTGGAGCTCGCGGACTCCACGGCGTTCGAGTCCGGCGTCGTCGTCAACACCTACCGGCCGGTGAGCGCGGGCGGGGACGCGGGCGCGGAGGAGCCCGTCTCCGGCTGATCGGGCCGAGGGGGTCACGCCCCGCCACGCCCCGCCCGGACGCCATGGGCGCGTCCGCGGCGGGGCGGTGGCACGCCGGACCCAGGGGTGCTCTGGCGGTATGCGGGGATCGATACGATCACCGCCATGATGCGCAAAATGATCACGTTGGCCGCTGTGGCCGGAGTCGCCGTGTCGGTGGCTCAGGTGCCCGCGTCCGCGTCCTCTTCTTCCGTTTTATCCTCCTCCGCTTCGTCGTCCTCCACCGACGCCACCACGCCGCTGGCCCTGCGCGGCGGCCTGACCCTGGACCTGCCGAGCTCGTGGCAGGTGTACGGCGGCGGTGACCAGATCCGCGTGGTGACCGGTGCCTGCGCGCGGCCCAGGAGCCACTATTTCGAGCCGAAGTGCCGCAGCTTCTGGGTGATGGGGACGCAGGCGATCAGGACCGGTGGTGAGGGCTTCCAGACGTACAACCCCAACCAGGGGCCGTTCTACCCGGCGGTGGACGTGGCGCCGTGCGCGACGAACCCCTCGCTCGGCCAGGTTCTCGGCAAGGCCGTCGCCGTCGGCTACCGCGCCGTGGGCGCGGGGCACAAGGCCCACTACCGGGTGTGGCCCGGCCGCTGCGTGCGCTACGACAACGGAGAGCAGAAGTCGACGTTCAAGCAGCGCGAGTGGTACCTGCCGAAGGAACGCATCCTGATCGTCGACCAGTGGGGGACGCCGGGACTGGCCACCGTCCTGAAGAACGCCGCCTGGCACTGACGGCGGCGGGATCCCGGCGCGATCACCGCGAGGTGCGTGACCGGCGGGTACGGACCCCGCGCGGCGGTGTGAAGACGTAGAGCGTGAGGATGTCCGGCAAATCGGCCACCCCCGGGCCTCCGGCACGGACCCAGACCGCGATGTCCTCGGTGGCCATCGCGTCGTTGACCAGGCCGAACCACACCGGCCGGCCGCCCGCGGCACGCCCCTCCGACGACGGCTGGACGACGATCACGTTGGCCTGCTCGCACACGAGCAGGCAGGGGGTGACCCGGACCTCGGCGACCTCCGACAGACGGCGGACCTGCTCGGCGTGGTCGACGCCGGTCACCTTGGCCGTGCCGCAGCAGCAGTCACGGCAGACGGCGATCCTGCAGGGAACCGGACGCCTCATGGACGCAGGAGCCGGTCGCCGGTCCGCCGGGCACCCGATCCGTGCTCCGCGACCATGCTGTCACTCATCGTGGCCCCCCGGCGCCGTCGTACGGCGCACGCCATCCGAGCGCGGCCGGTTCCGGGGTCCAGCATCGCTCAGCCTCGGTATTCGCCCAGGTAGGCACGCTGAAGGCCGGGCGCGATGATGATCGCTTCCCGGTGGAGGACCGGCCTCCCCGGGCAGCGATCACCGTGCCCGGCGGGGCCGGAACGCCGGGCGATAGCGTGAGCACCCTCCGAATCACCTTCCGATCACGAGGAGGACGGGTTGAAGGGCGCGTTGCTGGTCGCGGGGACCACGTCGGACGCCGGGAAGAGCGTCGTCACGGCCGGGATCTGCCGCTGGCTGGCCAGGCAGGGCGTCCGGGTGGCGCCGTTCAAGGCGCAGAACATGTCGCTCAACTCGTTCGTCACCGGCGACGGCGCGGAGATCGGCCGGGCGCAGGCGGTGCAGGCGGCGGCCTGCGGCCTGGAGCCGTCCGCCGACATGAACCCGATCCTCCTCAAACCCGGCAGTGATCGGCGCAGCCAGGTCGTCGTGCGCGGCCGCCCTATGGCCGACGTGGACGCGATGGAGTACGGCGCGCTCAAGGACCGGTTGCGCACGGTCGCGGTCGAGGCGCTCGACCGGCTGCGGTCGCGGTACGACGTGGTGGTCTGCGAGGGCGCGGGCAGCCCCGCCGAGATCAATCTGCGCCGGGGCGACATCGCCAACATGGGTCTGGCCCAGGCCGCCAGGTTGCCCGTCATCGTCGTCGGGGACATCGACAGGGGCGGCGTCTTCGCCTCCATGTACGGCACGCTCGCCCTGCTCGACGCCGCTGACCAGTCGCTCGTCGCGGGATTCGTGGTCAACAAGTTCAGAGGAGCGCGCGAACTGCTGGAGCCGGGGCTCGACACACTCCGCGAGCTGACCGGCCGTGAGGTCTACGGGGTGCTCCCGTGGCTGGACGGGCTGTGGATGGACGTGGAGGACTCGCTCGCCCTGGACAACCGGCCGCCGGTGGCGGCGCCCGGCGGGCGCACCCTGCGGGTGGCCGTCGTCAGGCTGCCGCGGATCTCCAACTTCACCGACGTGGACGCGCTGGCCGGTGAGCCGGGGGTGGTGGTCCGCTTCGTGACCTCGGCCGCCGAACTGGACGACGCCGATCTCGTGGTCCTGCCCGGGTCCCGTGCCACCGTGTCCGACCTCGCCTGGCTGCGCTCCTCGGGGCTGGCGGAGGCCGTACGCGATCGGGCAGCGCGGGGGAGACCGGTGCTGGGCATCTGCGGCGGCTACCAGATGCTGGCCCGGACGATCAGGGACGACGTGGAGTCGGGCGCCGGGCTGGTGGAGGGGCTCGGCCTGCTGCCCGCGTCGGTCGAGTTCGCGGCGGGCAAGACCCTCGCGCGCCCGGTGGGCGAGGCGTACGGCTGCCAGGTGTCCGCGTACGAGATCCACCACGGCACGGTGACGGTGGATCCGCGCCCGGCCGCCCGGCCCGGCGGGGATCGGGGAACTCCGGGCCGGAACGGCCACCATGAGGCGGAGCCGTTCCTCGACGGCTGCCGCGTGGGCGCGGTGTGGGGGACGACCTGGCACGGTGCCCTGGAGAACGACGGCTTCCGCAGGGCGTTCCTCGCGGACGTCGCGGCGGTTGCCGGGCGGGACTTCACCCCCTCACCGGACACGTCGTTCTCCGCGCTGCGCGAGGCCAGGCTGGACGCGCTCGGCGACCTGGTCGGGACGTACATGGACACCGCGGCGCTGGTGCGGCTGATCGAGAGCGGGGCCCCGGGCGGCCTTCGGCTGTTGCCCCCGGGCGCGTGAGCGGTCGGCGCTCCCCAGGCCGGGGGTTCCGGCGATCCAAGGGGCGCGGTATGACCCGTGCGGGCGCGTTCCGGTCGCATACGGGATGTCCCGGTGTTCACACGGGGAGGACGTCACTACGATCGCGGAGTGACGGATGCGGATGACACTCTTCACGTTCGGGCCATCGACGCCTTCATCGCCGCGACCGGCGCGAGCGATCCGGAGCAGCGGGCCACGCTGCTGAGCCGGGCGCTCGCCGCCGACGTCGTCTTCTGGGGTCCGCTGGGTCGCGGCGTCGGCCGCGAGGCGGTCGAGGACTTCATCACCGAGGTGGTGCAGGGGCACCCGTCGGGCCCCTGCCGGATGGTGCGGACCACGGGGGTGGACGCGCCGGAGGAGTGGGCGCGGTTCGGCTGGTGCTACGAGGACGCCGCCGGCCGGCCCATCCTGTCCGGGACGGACATGGTCCACGTCACCCCCGCAGGGGACATCGACGAGATCGTGGTCTTCGCCGGCCCTCTGAAGTGATCACCTGCGCGCCACGCCTGCGGAGGCGGGGATGTGGGGCTCCGGGACACGGTCGCCGCAGACTGGAACGCGATCTCGGGGAACCCGCCGTATGGCGGTTCCCGCCGCGCGCGGGGGAGGAATGCGATGGTCATGTCCAGGCGTCAGATGGTGGCCGGGATCGGCGCGCTGGCCGTGCCCTTCGCCCCCTCCGCGCCGCGACCGCCCGGTGCCGAGCCGCCGGCGCCGGACCCCCTGGTCGTCCCCGCCGGGGTCGCGCCCGAGAAGCTGGCGCGGGACGAGGGTTTCTGGCGGTCCGTGGCACGCCGGTTCCGGGTCAGCCCGGATTTCGTCAACCTGGAGAACGGCTACTACGGGATCATGCCGGAGCCGGTCCGCCGGGAGTACCACCGCAACGTGGACCACCTGAACGAGTGGAACTCCCACCTGCTCCGCATGACGTACAAGCCGCGGGCGGACGAGATCAGGCAGCGGGTCGCCTCGGTTCTCGGCGCGGCGAAAGAGGAGATCGCGCTGACCAGGGGCGGCACGGAGGCCCTGCAGAACCTGATCGCCGGATACCGGCGGCTGCGTCCGGGTGACTCGGTGATGTACGCCGACCTCGACTACCACAGCATGCAGTACGCGATGAACTGGCTCGCGGACCGGCGCGGTGTGCGGGTGGAGCGCATGGTCGTCCCCGAGCCGGCGACACGGCAGGCGGCGCTGGACGCCTACGACCGGGCGCTGCGCGACCATCCGAAGGTCAGGCTGCTCCTGCTCAGCCACATGAACAACCGCACCGGACTCGTGCTGCCGGTGCGGGAGATCGTCGCGATGGCCCGGGCCAGGGGCGTGGACGTGATCGTGGACGCGGCCCACTCGTGGGGGCATCTCGACTTCACCATCGACGACCTCGGAGCCGACTTCGCCGGGTTCTCCCTGCACAAGTGGATGGGCGTGCCGCTGGGGGCGGGGTTCCTCTACATCCGCGGGGGCCGCCTGGACGACATCGATCTCGCCTTCCGCGACGAGACCTATCCGGCTTCCGACATCCGTTCCCGGGTCCACTCCGGCACGCTGGACGTCGCCCCCGTCCTGTCGATCCCCACCGCGCTGGACTTCCACGAGACCCTGGGCGCCGAGGTCAAGCAGGCGCGGCTGCGCTTCCTGCGCGACCGCTGGGTCCACCAGGTACGGGACATCCCGAACATGGAGATCCTCACCCCGGAGGAGCCGCCCATGTACGGCACGATCACCGCGTTCCGGATCACCGGCCGGGTCTCGGAGGCCGACAACGTGGCGATCACGGACTATCTCCTCGACCGGCACCGCGTCTTCACAGTCCGTCGCGGCGGCCCCGTGCGGGGCGACTGCGTCCGGGTGACTCCCGCGCTGTTCACTTCACGCGACGACGTCGATCTCCTGGCCCTGGCGCTGCACGACGTCGCCCGGCGCTTCACGGCCTGATCCGCCCGACCGGATTTCTCGCCGGATAACCAGCTCGATATGAATATTTCTGACCATCTCCGATGAACAGGTAAATTATCGGGCTGCGGCGTTCCTCATCCGCATGGAAAGCGAAGAACCCTGGGCACACTCCTCGCGATGTGTAACAGGACCTTCCGGGGTGCCTCGGCGATGCCGCCGGGCGGCCCGGCGTACGCGCGGTTGAGCCGGATGTTCGTCGTCATCGTGGCGGCCCTCGGGCTCTTCTCCCTGTACGCCGCGTCCTGCTGCACGCTCGACCAGGGACACCGCGGTCACCATCACCACGTCGCCGCCGGCACGGACTGCCCGGACGGCGGCGCGTGCGGTGGCTCGCCCCACCATTCGGAGTGCTGCGACGAGAGCGCCGGGCTGTGGACACGCGCCGTGGACAGCCACGATCCGCTCCACGCGGAGGTCGCCGTCGTGCCCGCCGTTCCGGTCGGGCCGCGTCCCTCCGTCCGGTCCGGCCCTCCGCCGTCGCTCCGCGTACCGTGCCGGGGAAACCGCCTGGCGCTCTGCGTGCTGCGCATATAGACCCACCGTTCCGCGCGGCACGAGTTTCCCGCGGAAAAGGGCACGCAGAAATGTTCGGCGCCTCAAGGAGAGGTGCCGCGGACCTTTGGTGGGTTGGTACCAGTGAAATCTCTTGTCAGTTCCACGCTGCCCGCGTTCGAGGGCATTCCGTCCATTCCATCCACGCGGAATTCACGGGTCCGGGTCGGCGACACGCCGGTCACGTGGATTCCGGCGCGGTCCCAGGAAAGGGGCTTCTGGGCGAAGCTCGAAGGATTCAACCCCGGCGGGATCAAGGACCGCCCCGCGCTGCACATGGTGCGCTGCGCCCGGCGGCGCGGCGAGCTCGTGCCGGGAGGCACGATCGTCGAGTCCACCAGCGGCACGCTCGGCCTCGGCCTGGCCCTGGCCGGCATCGTCCACGGGCACCCGGTCACGCTCGTCGCCGATCCCGGCCTGGAACCGCTGATGGCGCGGCTCCTCCGGGCGTACGGGGTCCGCCTGGAGATCGTGACGGAGCCGCACCCGGTCGGCGGGTGGCAGGAGGCGCGCAGGGAGCGGGTCCAGCGGCTGCTGACCGAGCTGCCCGACGCCTACTGCCCGGACCAGTACGGCAATCCCGACAACGTGGCGGCCTACGCCACGCTCGCCGCCGAGCTGGTGGCGCAGCTGCCGCTGATCGACGTCCTCGTCTGCTCGGTGGGCACCGGGGGGCACAGCGCCGGCGTCTTCCGGGCGTTGCGGCGGACCTTTCCCGACGTCGCGCTGGTCGGCGTCGACACCGTCGGCTCCACGATCTTCGGACAGCCGGCCAGGTCCCGGCTCATGCGCGGCCTGGGCAGCAGCATCCATCCGCGGAACGTCGACTACCAGGCGTTCTCCGAGGTCCACTGGGTCAACCCGGCCGAGGCCGTGCACACCTGCCGGGCGCTCGCCGCCGCCCACTACGCCTGCGGCGGGTGGAGTGCGGGAGCGGTCGCCCTGGTCGCCGACTGGGTGGCCAGGACGGCGCCCCGGGGCACCTCGATCGTGGCGGTCTTCCCCGACGGGCCGTGGCGGTACTGGAACACCGTCTTCGACGACGACTTCTGCGCGGCCAACGGCCTGCTCGCCGGCGCCCCGGCCGAGCATCCCGACGAGATCTCCCATCCCGCCGAGCGGGAGGTCACCCGCTGGACCCGGTGCACGACCGTGGTCGACCCGCTCGGAGCCGCCGTATGAGAGCCGGGTACGCGTCGTTCAGCCCGGCCGTGCGGCTCCTCCTGGTCAACCAGTTCGGCATCAACCTCGGCTTCTACATGCTCGTGCCGTACCTCGCCGATCACCTGTCCGGGCGGCTCGGCCTGGCCGTCTGGCTGACCGGGCTGCTGCTCGGCCTGCGCAACCTCAGCCAGCAGGGCATGTTCCCGGTAGGCGGCACGCTGTGTGACCGGTACGGCTACAAGCCGCTGATCATGGCGGGATGTGGGCTGCGCACCGTCGGGTTCGCGCTGTTCGGCGTCTCCTCGTCGGTTCCCGCGCTCATCGCCGCGTCGGTGCTGACCGGCCTCGCCGGGGCGCTGTTCAACCCGGCGGTCCGCGCGTACGTCGCGGTCGAGGCGGGGGAACGGAAGGTCGAGGCGTTCGCCCTCTTCAACGTCTTCTACCAGGCGGGGATCCTCGCCGGGCCGCTGGTCGGCGTCCTGCTCGTCGCGGTCGACTTCCGGCTCGCCTGCGTGGCCGCCGCCGTCGTCTTCGCGGTGCTGACGCTGCTGCAGGCCCGCAGGCTCCCCTCGCGCCGCGGTACGGCGGAGGGGGCGGGCCGCCCGGTGCTGGCCGACTGGAAGGAGGTGCTCGCGAACCGGCCGTTCGTGGCCTTCTCGGCCGCGATGTTCGTGTCCTACGCCCTCTCCTACCAGGTATATCTGGGGCTCCCGCTGGAGCTGCGCCGGGCGGGAGGGGGCCAGGCCGCGATCGCCGTGATGTACACCTTCATGGCGTTGCTGGCCGTGGCCGGGCAGGTCCGCCTCACCGCCTTCGCCGCACGCCGATGGCGACCGGAACAGGCCATCGTGCGCGGCCTGGCGGTGATGGGCGTCGGCTTCGTGCCCGTGCTGCTCGCGGCCCAGTTCGCCGGTCGTCCCGGCGATCTGCCGTACGGGCTGGGGGTCGCGCCCGCGGTCGCCACCGCGATCCTGCTCACCGCGGCCGGGATGCTGATCTTCCCGTTCGAGATGGCGATGATCTCCACGCTGGGGTCGCCGGAGCTGACCGGCACCTACTACGGGCTCTACAACGCCTTCTCGGGAATCGGCATCCTGCTCGGCAACCTGGCGAGCGGCTGGGCCATGGACGTGGGGGACGCCCGCGGCTTCCCCGCCCTGCCCTGGCTGCTCCTGCTGATCGCCGGTCTCGTCTCGGCTCTCGCCGTACGGAGGCTCGATCGGGCCGGGCGGTTCCTCGCCGCGTCCTATCCGGATCGTGTGCGCCCGGAAACGGTCGGTTAGCGGACGCGATATCGGGTTCGTCTTAATTCGGACAAAGATCATGATATTGATTGTTACTTCGCGAAAGGTTACGCTCGCGGAAGATCCGTAAGTTGTACGAGGGAGATCCGGTGGGATGCCGGAGCCGGCCGCGCCCGCGCGGCCGGGGCGTTGGTCTCCGAATCCGGGTCACCTGGGACACCGGTCCTCCGGCAACGGAGGCGCCATCCCAAGGAGGCACCGATGAGTGAACTGACCACGTCGCATCCCGTTCCACTCGCCGGCCTGGGACGCTGGCTCCTCGTGGCGGTCCCCCTGCTCCTGCTCGTGGCCTATCTGGTCACGTTCGACCAGGGGGCCGTCTCGCAGGCGGGTAACTATCTGCACGAACTGATGCACGATGGGCGGCACCTGCTCGGCGTTCCCTGCCATTAGGGCGCGCGATGATACGCACGCTACTGGTCCGCGGCCTGCTCGTCGGGCTGGCCGCCGGACTCATCGCCGCCGTCTTCGCCTACCTGGTGGGCGAGCCGCACGTCAACCAGGCCATCGCCCTCGAGGAGGCCGCGAGCCACGCCCAGGCCGCTGCCGAACACTCCCACGCGGAGGAGGAACTGGTCAGCCGGTCCGGCCAGCAGGCCGGGCTGTTCCTCGCCCTCGCCCTGTACGGCATGGCCGTGGGCGGCATCTTCGCCCTCGTCTACGCCGGGGTGCGTGGCCGGATCGGTCCCCGCACCGACGCGGCCCTGTCCGGCACGATGGCCGCGACCGCCTTCGTGGCGATCGTCCTGGTTCCGTTCGTCAAGTACCCCGCCAACCCTCCGGCCGTCGGGGACCCCGACACCATCAACGGCCGGACCACCTACTACCTCGTCATGGTCGCCATCGGCCTGCTGGCCGTGGCGCTGGCCGTGGCCGCTGCCCGCAAAGTGCCGGAACGCCGTTATCTGGCCGGCGCCGTCGGCTTCCTGGCCCCCGTGATCGCCGCCTGGCTGCTGCTGCCGACGGTGAACGAGGTCCCGGCGGGTTTCCCCGCCACCCTGCTGTGGGACTTCCGCCTCTCCTCCCTGGGTACGCAACTCGTGCTCTGGTCGGCGATCGGCGTCCTGTACGGCGTCGCCGCCGAGCGAGGCGTCCGCCGCAGGTCGCTCGCGGTCACCGTGCCGACCTGACCGTGCCGACCTGACCGTGCTGACCTGACCGTGCTTGACCCGACCTTCGGACAGACTGGATGCGCCGCCTGATCCTCCTGCGGCACGCGAGCACGCCGGGCATGCGCGCGGCGTGCTTCCCCTCCGCCCAGGACGCCGACCACGCCGCCCTGGCGAAGGTGAGGCACGTCGCCGGACTGCCCGCCCGATTCGACCACTACAGCGGGCCGGAACCCGCCGCCCGGCAGACGGCCGAGGCCATCCGGCCCGCTCCGATCGTGGTGGCCGCCCTCGCCGAGGCCGATCACGGCCGGTGGAGCGGCCTGCCGTACGAACGGGTCGCGGTGGAAGAGCCGGAGGCGCTGCTCCAGTGGCAGCGTGACCCGGACGCGGCCCCGCACGGAGGCGAGAGCCCGGCCGCGCTGGCCGCCCGTGTCGCGTACTGGCTGGCGGGGCAGTCGGAGCTGGACGGTGCCGCTGTCGCCTGCTGCGACGCCGGTCCGATCCGCGCCGCGCTCTGCCACGCGCTCGGCCTGCCCGCGGGCTCGGGCGCGCTGTTCGACCTCGCCCCGCTGTCGGTCACCGAACTGAGCGCCACCCGCGCGGGCTGGCGGGTCGGCTGCGTCAACCGGCCGGTCCTGAGCGGACGGTCGTGAGCGGATGGTCGTGACCTGACGGCGCGCGGGTGGAGACGGCGCGTGGATCTCAGTCGTCGTGGCGGGGCGCGCCGGACACCTCGTGGTCGGCGTGGGAGAGCGCCTCGGCGATGAGTGTGCGGACGTGCGCGTCCCTGGCCCGGTAGAGGACCCGGCGGCCGTCCCTCCGGGTGCGCACCAGACCGGCCATGCGGAGCTTGGCCAGGTGCTGGGAGACCGAGGGGCGCGCCACCTCCAGCGTCCGGGACAGCGATGAGACGTCGTACTCGCCGGAGGCCAGCAGCCACATCAGGCGCAGCCGGGTGGCGTCGCTGAGCATGCGGAACGCGGCGACGGCCGCCTCCACCCTGGCGCTGTCAGGTCGCTCCTGCGACAAGGTCGTACCTGATTCGTTGTCGCGTGCGTACATGAATACATATACTCCGCCGGAGAGCCGTCCCACGCAAGCGGAGAAGCCATGTCCGAGCGGAACCATTCCGGCATCTCACCTGATCAACCCCCGATTCCGTACACCCATGCCCACGGCCACGGGCACGGCCACGGCCACGGGCACGGGCACGGAGACGGGCATCGGGGGGCGGCGGGCGGTGGCGGACTCGGGTCGTGGGCGGGCCGGATCGCCGTTCTCGCCCGGATCGTGGCGCCGCACAGCCACGACAGCGCCGACAAGACCGACGCGGCGCTGGAGTCGAGCGGGCGCGGCATGCGGGCGCTGGCGGTCTCGTTCGCGGTGCTGATGGTGACCGCCGCCGCCCAGGCGGTCATCGTGGCGTTCTCCGGATCGGTCGCGTTGCTGGGCGACACCCTGCACAACGTCGCCGACGCCCTGACCGCGGTCCCGCTGGGGATCGCCTTCTGGCTCGGGCGACGCGCGGCCACCCGGCGCTTCACCTACGGGTACGGCCGGGCCGAGGACCTGGCCGGCGTGGTGATCGTGCTGATCATCGCCGCCTCCGCGGCGCTGGCCGGGTACGAGGCGCTCCGGCGGCTGGCCGAGCCGCACGACATGCGCGCGGTGGGCTGGGTGGCCGCCGCCGGGCTGGTGGGGTTCGCCGGGAACGAGTGGGTGGCCCGCTACCGCATCAGGGTGGGCAGGGAGATCGGCTCGGCGGCGCTGGTGGCGGACGGCCTGCACGCCAGGACCGACGGCTTCACCTCCCTCGCGGTGCTGGCGGGCGCGGGTGGTGCCGCGCTGGGCGTCCCGCTGGCCGACCCCGTCGTCGGACTGCTCATCACGGTGGCGATCTGCTTCGTACTGCGGGACGCGGCGCGGCAGATCTGCCACCGGCTCATGGACGCCGTCGATCCGGCGCTGGTCGAGGAGGCCGAGCGTGTCCTCGGCGAGGTCCCGGGCGTGCGGCGGGCGGGCGCGGTCCGGATGCGCTGGGTCGGTCACGCGCTGCGCGCCGAGGTCGAGATCGTGCTCGACCCTGGCCTGACCCTGGTGGAGGCGCACGAGGTCGCGGTGGAGGCCGAACACCGGCTCATCCACGGCCTGCCCCGGCTGCGTGCCGCGACCGTGCACGCCGATCCGGACGGCCCCGAGGGTACGGCCCACCACGCGGTGCTGGTCGCCCACCGGGAGCCACGATCCGTTCGCGCTGCTCAGCCGTACGATTGAAGGAGTGGCCGTCCCCGGAAGGGGGGCATGAGGTGCGCTTCGACATCATGGTGGAGACGCCGCGGGGGTCGCACAACAAATACGAGATGGACATCGAGCGGCAGCGGATCCGGCTGGACCGGATGCTGTTCACCGCGACGGTCTACCCCTACGACTACGGGTTCCTGCCCGGCACTCTCGCGGAGGACGGCGAGCCGCTGGACGCGCTGGTTCTCGGCGACCTGCCCACCTTCCCCGGATGCGTGATCTGCGTCCGGCCGGTCGCGGTGTTCTGGATGCACGACGAGATGGGGCCCGACGCCAAGCTGCTGTGCGTGCCCGCCGACGACTGCCGCTACGACGGCATCCGAAACAGCGACGACGTCCCCGCGCACGTCCTGAACGAGATCGCCCACTTCTTCGACGTCTACAAGGACCTGGAACCGGGCAAGAGCGCGGACACCTGGGGCTGGGAGTCGCGGGACCGGGCCGAGGCCGTGGTGGAGGACGCCAGGAACAGGGTCAGCCCCTGATCACCGTGATCCGGCCGCCGTACATCTCCGGACAGGGCGAAGGCCGGGAGACACCCGCGAAGGGTGATCTCCCGGCCCTCTGTTCCGCAGGCCGACCCGGTCACTGGGCGATTGGAGTACGGGTGAGGCGCTTGCGGAAGACCCAGTACGTCCACCCCTGGTAGGCCAGCACCACCGGGGTGAAGATGGCCGCCACCCAGGTCATCACCGTCAGCGTGTACGGCGAGGACGCGGCGTTCGTGACGGTGAGGCTGTACAGCGCGGAGGTGCTGGACGGCATGACGTTGGGCCACAGGTCGAGGAACAGCGTGGCCGTGGCCAGCACGATGGTGACGGCCGTGCCGGCGAACGCCCAGCCCTCCCTGCCGCGGAACGCGGCGCCGACCCCGGCGACCAGCGCCACGGCGGCCAGGGCGGTGGTGACCCAGGTGATCGGCTTGCCGTGCGTGAGCTGGGTGATCACCAGGAACACCGCGGCGACCGCCACGACGACGGGGGAGATCCGCAGGGCCAGCGCGCGGGCGCGGGTCCGCACGTCACCGTCGGTCTTCAGGGACAGGAAGACCGCCCCGTGCAGCAGGAACAGGCCGAGTGTGACGAGCCCGCCGAGCAGCGCGTACGGGTTGAGCAGGGTGAGCAGGTTACCGGTGTACTCGTGCTGGGCGTCGATCGGCACCCCGGCGACGATGTTGCCGAAGGCGACGCCCCAAAGGACGGCCGGGAGCAGCGATCCCCAGAAGATGGCCTGGTCCCAGCCGCGGCGCCAGCGGTCGGAGTCGTGCTTGGCGCGGAACTCGAACGCGACACCGCGCACGATCAGCGCCAGCAGGATGAGCAGCAGCGGCAGGTAGAACCCGCTGAACAGGGTGGCGTACCACTCGGGGAAGGCGGCGAAGGTCGCTCCGCCGGCCACCAGCAGCCAGACCTCGTTTCCGTCCCAGACGGGCCCGATGGCGTTGATCATGATGCGCCGGTCGGTGTTGTCCTTGCCGAGGATCGGCAGCAGGACACCGACACCGAAGTCGAAGCCCTCCAGCACGAAGTAGCCGATCCACAGCACCCCGATGAGGATGAACCAGACGGTGGTGAGTTCCATGACGTGTTCCTCAGTAGGTCAGGGCGGGGACGGTGGTGTCGGCGGGTTCCTTCTGCGCCTCCAGGTCGGGCGGTCCCGCCTTGACGTGCCGCGTCATGATGAACGCGGTGATCCCGGCGAGTACGGCGTAGACGATGGTGAAGGCCGTCAGGGAGATCGCCACGGTGGTCACGTCCACGCCGGGGGAGACGCTGGCCGCGGTCCGCAGCACCCCGTAGACCGTCCACGGCTGGCGGCCCATCTCGGTGAAGATCCATCCGGCGGCGTTCGCGAGGAAGGGCAGCGCCATCGAGGCGAGCGCGGCCCGGTAGAACCAGCGGCTGCCCGGTGTCCGCCCCTTCCTCGTCAGCCAGAGGCCGACCAGCGCGAGCAGGCTCGCGAGGGCCCCGAACCCGATCATCAACCGGAACGTCCAGTACGTCACCGGGATCGACGGGCGGTAGTCGCCCGGTCCGTACTTCTCGACGTACTCCTTCTGCAGGTCGTTGATGCCCTCGACGGTGCCGTTCGGGTCGCCGGTCGCCATGAAGGACAGCACGTGCGGCACGCGCAGGCTCCACAGTTCCTCGTCGCCGTCCGGGGTGCCGAGGGTGAACAGGGAGAACGACGCCGGCCCGGACGTCTCGTACAGGGCCTCCGCCGCGGCCATCTTCATCGGCTGCTGCTCGGTCATGATGCGGCCCTGGACGTCGCCCGTGACCGCCACGCCGATGCCCGACGCGAGCGAGACGATCAGGCCGATCCGCATCGCGCGGCGGAAGAGGCCGGTCTCGTTGCCGCGGGCGAGGTGCCAGGCGCTGACCCCGATCAGGAACCCGGCCGCGGTGATGAACGCGCCGAAGAGGACGTGCGGGAAGGTCACCAGGGTGGTCGAGTTGGTGAGCACGGCCCAGATGTCGGTCAGCTCGGCCCGGTTCGTCTCGGGGTTGATGCGGTAGCCGACGGGGTGCTGCATCCACGAGTTGGCGGCCAGGATGAAGTACGCCGAGAGAGTGGTCCCGATGGCCGCCAGCCAGATCGTGGCGAGGTGCAGCCGGGGTGACAGGCGGTTCCAGCCGAAGATCCACAAGCCGAGGAAGGTCGATTCGAGGAAGAACGCGAGCAGGCCCTCCATGGCCAGCGGTGCCCCGAAGACGTCACCCACGAAGCGGGAGTAGTCACTCCAGTTCATCCCGAACTGGAACTCCTGCACGATTCCGGTGACCACGCCCATCGCGAAGTTGATCAGGAAGAGCTTCCCGAAGAACTTGGTCATTCGCAGATAGGTCTCGTTGCCGCTGAGGTGCCAGGCGGTCTGCATGGACGCCACCAGTACGGCCATGCCGATCGTCAGGGGAACGAAGATGAAATGGTAGACGGTGGTGATACCGAACTGCCATCGCGACAGGTCCAGCGCGTTCACGGTGGGTCTCCTCCTAATTTCCCCCCAAACGTTCTCGTGCTTGGCCCATGTGGCGGCAGGGACCTTGGTCATGCATCCGAAGGTCCTACGTACGGGTCCAAAGCCGTTCGAGGTGCCGGATGGAGGAGTCCGTCCCGCACCACCGGTCGAGCAACTCGGTGTCGTGGCTGATCGCGAGCACGCCCGCCCCCGACTCCCGCCGGTAGTCCTCCAGCCGCGCGACGAGGTGGGCCTGGGTGGAGGCGTCGAGCATGGTGGTCATCTCGTCGCAGATCACGTAACGCGGCCGCAGGGCGAGCGCGCGGGCCACGCACGCGCGCTGCAACTGGCCGTCGGACACCTCGTGCGGTCGCCGTACGAGCAGGTCCGGGGTGAGGCCCATCTCCTCGGCGAGCCGCTCCGCCCGGTCCAGGGGCTGCCGCGCCACCCGCAACGGCTCGGTGATGACGTCGAGCAGGGTGAACCGGGGATCGACGGCGAGCCGGGGCTGCTGGAAGATCAGCGCGACCCTGGTCCGGAGGGCGGGCGCGGCGCGGTGCCGCCAGCGGCGGACGTCGGTCCCGTCGACGCTGACCCGCCCGGCCGCGGGCCGCAGCAGCAGGGCGAGGACCCGGGCCAGGCTGGACTTGCCGCACCCGCTCGGCCCGGCGAGCCCGGTGACCACCCCGGGGGGCACGTCCACCGACACGCGGTCGAGCACGCGGTGGCGGTCGTAGGAGACGGTGACGCCGTCAGCGCGCAGCATTGCGGTCCAAAGGATGCTCCGGGGGAGTGATGGGGTGGTCGAAGGGGTGGTCCAAGGGGTGATGGCAGGCCACCTCCTGCCCGTCGGCGCAGGCGAGTTCCGGCGTGCGCTCGCAGGCGGGCGTGGCCCGGTCGCAGCGTGGCAGGAAGGCGCACCCGTCAGGGAGCCGGGTCAGCTCGGGCGGCCGGCCCGGGATGGGCGTGAAACGGCGCGACGGCAGCGCGTCCAGCAACCCCGCCGCGTACGGATGACGCGGCCCGGCGAAGAACGCGTCCGCCCGGGTGATCGACACGACGTGGCTCGCGTACATGACGGCGATCCGGTCGGCGACCCGCTCGGCGGCACGCAGGTCGTGGGTGATGAGCAGGACGGCCCGCCCGTCGTCGGCCAGGCGGCGCAGCTCGTCCATTGTCGCGTCCACCAGCGGCCGGTCCAGGCCGCTGGTGGGCTCGTCGGCGAGGATCAGCCAGGGATCGCCGGCCAGGGCCAGCGCGTTGGCGACCCGCTGCGCCATGCCGCCGGAGAGCTGGTGGGGGTAGCGGTCGAGATCGGCCGGGCGCAGGCCGGCCCGCTCCGCCAGGTCGTCCGCGCTCGCCGGGTTGCCGAGCTCTCTCAGCGCCTCGGCGAGCTGGGCGCGCGCCGTGCGGACCGGGGTGAGGTGCGTGGCGGGGCTCTGCGGGACCAGCCCGATCCTGCGGCCGCGCACCGTGCGGGCCAGGACGGCCTCCGGCGCCGCGATCAGGTCGACGGGATCGGCGTCGCCGGTCTCCAGCCACGCGGATCCCTCGACCTCCGCGTTCCCGGGAAGCAGCCCGAGCAGTGCGTGGGCCATCACCGACTTGCCGCAGCCGGACTCCCCGACCAGGGCCAGGCATTCGCCCTGCCGTACCTCGAAGGACGCGCCGGTGACGGCCCGTACGGTCGCGTCGGGGAGACGGAAGCGGACCGTGAGGCCCTCGACGCGCAGACGGGAAGGTGACCTCATAGCTGCAGCTCCGATCTCCGGCGGGGATTGCTCCGGTCGCGCCAGTGCTGGGCGAGCGAGGAGATCGCCAGGGTCGGCAGGAGGACGAACAGGCCGGGGAAGAGCGAGGGCCACCAGTTGCCCGCGAGCAGCGACCGCGCGCCGTCGTTGATCATGTTGCCGAGCGAGGCGAGATGGGCGGGCAGACCGAGCCCGAGGAAGCTCAGCGCGGTCTCGTGCCAGACGGCGTGCGGCACCATGAGCACCGCCGCCAGGGCGATGTGCGGGCCGAGGTGGGGCAGGAAGTGCCGGAGCACGATCCGCGCCCTCCCGGAGCCCATCGAGATCGCGGCGTCCACGAACGGGCGGGACCGCAGCGTCAGCACCTCGGAGCGGACGATCCTGGCCGCGGTCATCCAGTGGGTGAGCCCGACGGAGACGACCACCGCGGTCGCGCCGGGCGAGAACAGCGCGACGATGAAGATGCCGAACAGCAGGTGGGGCACCGAGTTGAAGGCGTCCACGATCCGCATCAGCAACCGGTCGGCCGCCCCGCCGAGCGTTCCGGCGGCGAGCCCCACCAGCGTGCCGACCGTCGCCGACACGGCGGCGGCCACCAGGCCGACGAGCATGGACACGCGCAGGCCGTACACCACGCGGAGCAGCACGTCGCGGCCCATCTCGTCGGTGCCGAACGGGTGCGCGAGCCCCGGCGGGAGCGAGGCGGAGTGCAGGTCCACCTGGCTCTGGTCGAGCCGGGCGAACAGTGGGACGAGCAGCACGGCCAGCCCGAGCACGGCGAGGGTCGCCGCCGCCAGGCGACGTGATCGGACGTGCCTCCGGCGCGTCACGGTCGCCATCTAGCTCACCCCCAGGACCCGCACGCGCGGGTCGACGAAGACGTACGCGGCGTCGGCGGCCAGGCTTCCGAGGACCACCGCGAGGGTGGCGAGCAGCGTGAGCGCCGCCAGCAGCGGGAAGTCCGCGGAGAGCGCCGCCTGCACGGACGCGGAGGCGACTCCGGGCCAGGAGAAGACGGACTCGACCAGGATCGCCCCGGTGACCAACTCGGGGATGCGCGCGCCGAGCAGCGTGACGAACGGCAGGAGCGCGGAGCGCAGCGCGTGCCGCAGGATCACGGTGCGCTCGCGCAGTCCGCGAGCCCTGGCCCCGACGACGAAGTCCTCCCGCAGGGTGGCGATCAGCGACTCGCGCACGTACAGCACGAGCCAGGAGGACTGGGAGAACGCCAGCACGGTCACCGGCAGCACCATGTGCCGCAGCACGTCACCCGGCGAGGTGGTGGTGGAGGCGGCGTCGGTGAGACCGCCCGAGGGCAGCCAGCGCAGCTTCACCGCGAACAGCCAGATCACAAGGAGACCCGTCCAGAAGACGGGCGCCGCCTCGTTGGCGTAGGCCGTGCCGGTGATGGCCCGGTCGAGCCACGAGCCGCGCCGCCAGGCCGCCAGGGCGCCCACGGCCAGGCTCCCCGCCAGCATCAGCACCAGGGCGCAGCCGACCGCGAGGAGGGTCCAGCCGAGCCGGTCGCCGATCACCTGGGCGACCGGCAGGTGCATGCTCCGCGACTCGCCGAGCTCGCCGCGGAGCAGGTTGCCCAGCCAGGTGAGGTACTGCTCGGCCAGTGGCCGGTCCAGGCCCCAGTTGGCCCGGATCCGTTCGGTGATCTCGGGGCTCGTGGTGAGCGCCCGGTCGCCGAGATACTGCCGGACCGGGTCGAACGGCGACGCCTTGGCCAGCGCGAAGATGCCGATCGTGACCGCGAGCAGCAGCGGTACGACGAAGACCAGCCGCCAGGCCACCATGCGGGCCAGAGCACGGATCACGCGGCCGGCTTCCATTCGGCGAGGTTGCGGAACAGGCCGCCGGCGGCGTGCTCGTGCGCCTCGACGCTGGGGGCGATGCCCGTCCACTCACCGCGTACGACGTAGACGTGTTCGAGGAAGACCAGGTACGCCCACACTTCGTCGTCGCGTACGCGCTGCTGCAGGGCGTCGTAGGCCTGCTTGCGCGCGGCGGGATCGGTCTCCTCGCGGCCCTTCTCCAGGAGCGCGTCGACCTCGGGCACCTTGTAGTGGCCGGGGTTGAAGAAGCCCTGGCCGGAGAAGCGCGAGTGGAACGTCTCGTAGTTGGTGTAGTCGGGGTCGAACGGCGTGCCCATCCCCATGATCAGGGCGTCCTTGCCCATGCGGGGCTCGATGGCGTCCCAGTCCAGGCCGGTCGGCCGGACGTCGACGCCGATCTTCTTGGCGTCCGAGGCGACCGCGAGGGCGAGCTCCTTGCGCAGCGAGTCGCCCGCGGGGTACATCAGCGTGAACGTCGCCGGTGTGCCGTCCTTGGCACGGACGCCGTCGGCTCCCCGGACCCATCCGGCCTGGTCCAGCACCTGCGCGGCCGCGGCCTGGTCAGGGGTGCCGGAACCCTCGACGGCCGGGTTGTGCCAGGTCGTTCCCGGCGGGATCGGCCCGAACGCGGGACGGCCGGCTCCCGCGAGGATGGTCTTCACCATCGCCGCCCGGTCGAGGGCGAGGCTGAGCGCCTTGCGGATGGCGAGGTCACCGGTGACCGGCTCGTCCAGGGGGAACATCACGCCCCGATAGTCGGCGCTCGGCACCCGGTGGACGGTCAGGCCGTCGGTGTTCTCGAACCGCGCGGCGGCCTTGGGCGGCAGCTCGGCGGCGTCGAACTCGCCGGCCGCCATCCGGGTGGCCCGGACGTTGTCGTCGGAGGCGAAGGCCAGGACAAGCTTCTTGATCGTCGGCGCGCCGCCCCAGTAGGTGGGGTTCGCCTCCAGCACGATCTTGTCGCCCGGCGTCCGGGACACGAACCGGTACGGCCCGGTGCCCACCGGCCTGGCCTCGAACCCGGACCGCTCCAGGCTCCCGTCGGGCACGATGCCCAGCGTCGCCCGCTGCAGGATCGGCGCGTACGGGTACGTGAGGTGGAACACGACCGTCGTCGCGTCGGGGGCCTCGACGGACTCGATGGCCGCGTAGTCCCCGCGGATGCCGGAGTTGTTCTTGTCGTCCAGCACCGACCGGTACGTGTAGGCGACGTCAGCGCCGGTGAGCGGAGTGCCGTCGTGGAAGGTCACGCCGGTGCGCAGCGTGAAGGTGACGGTCGTGCCCTTGACCTCGGGGAGGCTCGTGGCGAGCGCGGGCCGCAGGCTCAGATCCGCGTTCCGGCTGACCAGGCCGTCGAACATCAGGGACCCGCCGTCCGCGGCGTATCCCATGACGGGGTTCAGTGAATCGGGTTCGGAGCCGAGTCCCGCGACGAACGTGTCCGCGTTCGCGGGCCGTTCCTGGGCGGGCGCGGCCGAGCAGGCGGCGGCGGACAGCCCGACGATCGCGGCGGCCGCGAGCCGGGTCAAGGCACTTCTCATGGGGCGAAGGTAGAACGACCAGGTGAGTTATTGCAAATAACTCGCAATTGCGTATATTAATCAACGACAACGTGCAGCCGCGCCCGCGGACGGCGGTGCGCCCCGCGGTCCGGATCCTTCCTTGCTGTCCGGCACTGTCCAGTCCGGCTCCGCGGGGCGTCGCTCCTTCCTCGGCCATCGCCTACGGGGAAGGGCCTACTCGCCGGCGCTCCTGAACCGCTCGAACAGCTTGTCGGCGGCGGGCTGCTTCCAGGAGAGCCGGTTCCGGTCGGGCGGATAGGGCACGACCGGAACCGCCGTGAACGTCGTGGCGCTCGGCTTCACCCCCGCCAGGCCGCGGGCGAGGTCGTACATCGTCCGCATGTCGAAACCGGAGTCGGTCGTGATCCAGGTGGAGGCCGCCTTCACGAAGGTCGCGAGCCTGGCCGGGTCGGACGGCAGGTCCTTCGCCTTCTTCAGCACGGCCCGCATGAGCGTGTGCTGGCGCTTGATCCGCATCAGATCCGACCCGTCGCCGAGCGCGTAGCGGGCCCGCGCGTAACCCAGGGCCTGCTCGCCGTCGAGGATCTGCCGACCGGCGGGCAGGCGCAGCTTCGCCTTGGGGTCGTCCACCGCCTTCGGCACGGTGATCTCCACGCCTCCGACGGCGTCGATCACCTGCTTGAAGCCGGAGAAGTCGATCGAGATCGTGTGATGGATGCGCACCTTGGTCAGGCTCTCGACTGTCCTGCGCGCGCAGATGAGACCACCCTCGGCATAGGCCGAATTGATCATGCTGACGTGGGAGGCGATCACCTTGCCGTCACTCGCCCGGCAATCGGGAATCACAACCATCGAGTCCCGGGGGATGCTGACGACCTCGGCGCTCTTCCGGTCGGCGGGCAGGTGCACCAGGATCAGCGTGTCGCTCCGCCCGGGTTGGTCGCCCATGCGCCGGCCGTACTTCCCGTTGCTCCCGGCCCGGGTGTCGGACCCGATCAACAGCAGGTTGAGCGGCCCGGTGGGCGCGCTCCCGCCCGTCCCGGTCCGGACTCCTACGTCGCTGCCCACGATGGAGGAACGGTTGAGGAGCACGGTGGGCACGGTGACGACGGCGGCGGTGAGACCGGCGGCCAGGGCGAGCATCGCCCAGGTGCGCGTCCGGCGGTTCACCCGGCCAGAAGCCCGGACATGTGCCTGATCGGGCCCCTGTGTGTGCGCCCGTGCGTGCGCCGAGGATCCGAGGAGGCGCCCCCGCTGGCGCGCGAGCGTGGCCGGGGGCTCGTGTTCCAGCTCGCGGCCGAGGTCGCGGAGCAGCTTCAGATCGTCCATGGTCACTCCTCCTCGTGCATCGGGTTGGTGTCGCCGAGCGCGGCGCGGACCTTCTTCCTGGCCCGGTTCAGACGGGAGCGCACGGTGCCGACCGGGATGTCCAGGGCCCGCGCGACCTCCTCGTACGACAGGTCGCCCCAGGCGATCAGCAGCAGGACGTCACGGTCCCGCGAGGCGAGCCCGGCCAGGGCGCGGGCGAGCGCCGGGCGGGTGGACCTGGCGGTGACCCCCGCCGCCACCCGGTCGGCAGGGGAGTCGACGACGTCCTCGGCAGGGCTGCGCAGCAACGCCCGGTACCGGGCGGACTCGGTGCGGCGATGTCGCGCGACGAGCTTGGTGACGATGCCGAACAGCCAGGGGCGGGCGTCGGGATAGGCCCCGTCGTAGCGGTCCCGCCGGGCGAAGGCGACGAGGAACGTCTCGCCGACCAGGTCCTCGGCGACCTCGGGACCGAGCCGCCGGGAGACATATCTGTACAGCATCCCGGAATAGCGATCGAACAGGGCGGCGAACGCCTCGGGATCGGTCCGGGACTCCCCGATGAGGTCGGAGTCACGGATCCGGTCTGTGGGGATCGCGGTCATCGCGCGCACCATGACACGTGGATGGCCTTTCGTGGGGGACAGGGAACATCCTGTCTCGCCACGAGGCGGCCTACGAGTTCACGCCGCGGCCCGAGACACGGGGTTCCTGACGATCACCGTCTGGCCACCCACGGAGCCGATCCGCCGCCTGGCATCGGATCTTGCGTTCCGCATAGGGGCGGCGGGGCGAATGCGCTGCTCACACCGCTGGACGCGGTCACTCGGCGATCACGCGTCCTCCTGATCGGGTGGGACCGGCCCAGGTGGCGGGTCCCGCACCGGCGGCGTCACACAATCAGACGGCGGGCCAGGGAAGATCGGGCTCGCACGGAACGGAGTAGTCCACGCCCGGCACCTCGAAGCCGTACAGCCGCCGGACCTCGTCCCGGAACCAGCCGGTGTCGGCGAGGTCCCCGATGGTGTCGGGGGTCGCCGCCTCCCACCGTTCGGTCACCGCCGTCTGCGCCGCCTCGTCCAGCTCCCAGCGGTCGAGGCGGATACGGCCCTGTTCGTCGGTGTCGAGCGGGGCGGTCCCGGTGAGCTGGTCCCACAGGTCGACGGACTGCGCGAGCGGCGACGACATGCCCGTACCGAGGGCATCCCGCAGCAGGCTCACGTACAGGGCGATGCCGGGGATGGCCGTTGACGCCTGGGTGACCGCCGCGCCGTTGACTGAGGTCAAGGCACGACCCCCGTAGTCGCCCAACCGGTCCCCGAGGACGGATGCCGTCCTCTCAAGATGCAGCTTGGCCGCCCCGATGGTCCCGGCCCGGTAGATGGCCGAGGTGAGATGTGAACCGATGTAGGACAGGGCCACAGTGGTGAAGCCCGGCCGGATCAGACCGCCCGCCTCCAGTGCGTCCACCCAGCGCGCCCAGTCTTCACCGCCCATGACCTTGACCGTGTCCGCCGTCTCCGCATCCGTCGCAGGCTGAACTCGGATCTCCTTCAGGTGCGGTGTCCCGTCACCGTCGAATTCGAGTGTCTTGGTGACGTGCTCGGCCCCGATCGGCTGGATCACCGACTGATGCAGCGCGCCCGTGACCGGGTCGGTGCGGCGTGGCGCGGCCACGCTGTAGATCAGATAGTCGATGCCTCCGAACCGCTTGGACACCAGGTCGAGGACGTCGTCCTTGGTGGCGTCGGTGAAGGCGTCCCCGTTGACGAACGCGAAATCGCTCCCGGTCTCCTGCGCGAGCGTGGCCGTGGCGATGGTGCGGTACCACCCCGCCGTCGCCGTCCGGCGCGTGGTCGGCGGACGCTCGAAGCACAGGCCCACCCCTTGAACGCCGTACCGGGCGATGCCCGCGACTGTGGCGGCCAGTCCGTAACCGGCGGAGGAACCGATGATCAGGGCGACCGGCCTTTCCCTCTCACCCGATCGCGTCACCGGTTGAACCTGTGCCGCCATGTCGGTGACGATCCGTGCGCATCCCCCGGGATGGGCGTCGAACAGCAGGAAGCCGCGCCCGGATGGCTGAATGAGTCGTGCGGTCATCGTTTGCCTTTCTGTGTCAAGGGCTGCTGGAATCGCTGCTCCAGGATCTCGACCCGTTCCAGCAGGTCAAGGCTGTCCACGCCGAGGCGTCCGGCGAATTCAGACGCGGATCCTCACACGGCGGCTCACGTCCGGGGGCCTCTGCAGGCGAAGTCATCCACGCGTTGTCCCTTCCCGGGCATGTGGCCGTCCCCGCGGATCATGCTGGTCCGGCCGAGACTTCGCCCGGCGGGTGCCACGTCCGTACGGGCGCCGGTTCGGGTGAGATCCTAGTCGTGGTCGACGCCGTCGCCGGAGTTCACCGCGAGCACGGAGGGGAGTTCGCTCAGCTCCGCCGTGAGGTCGGTGATCGAGCCCGTGCCGCGCAGCCCGAGAGTGACCGAGACCGTGCGTCCCCCCGGAGGACCGGGCTCGGCCCGCTCCCGGCCGTCCGCCCGGCCGAGGTCCGCGATGTCGCCGTGGATCGCTCTCTCGGCGGCGACCTCGGTCACCGCGAAACCGCGCCGCGTACACGCCACGAGCGCGTCGCGCAGCGTGCCGGTCCCGTCCACGTACACCAGGCGCAGGTAGGACGCGTTGTCGCCGCCGGGGGGAAGGCGGCGGCTGACGAGGTTGAGGCCCAGGATGACGAGGAAGTGCCCGGCGGTGACCGCGACCGCGAGGACAGGCAGGCCCGCGCCGCAGGCCATGCCGATCGCCGCGGTCACCCAGACCACGGCGGCGGTGGTCAGCCCGCGTACGGCGTCGCGCCGGACGAAGATGAGGCCGCCGCCGATGAACCCGATGCCCGAGACGACCTGGGCGGCGACGCGTGAGGGATCGAGGGAGACGTGTTCTCCCAGCACGTCGTAGAAGCCGTACTTGCCGACCAGCATGAACAGCGCGGAGCCGAGGCCGACCAGGGCGTGGGTGCGCAGCCCGGCGTTCTTGAAACGCAGCTCGCGTTCGAGGCCGATGGCGGCGGACAGCACGATGGCCAGGGCGAGTTCGCCTAACTGGGGGAGACCTTGACCGGATGACAGGACAAACATCTTCACCATGCTACCCACGCAGGGGCGGGACAGTCCGGATATCTGGAGATCCGCCGATCACGGATGGTGACGTTCGGGAGGAGAGTCGATTCACCCCCTGTGCCGGTTCCCCGGGGCGAGGACGCGGTCATCCGGCGGGCCGGTCTCCCGGGGAGGTCCGGGAACACGCGCAGGGCCGGCCCCCGAGGGAGACCGGCCCGCCGCGGTTCGCTCGCCGTGTCCGACGGCTACTTTCCGCCGCCCGCCGCGGCCTGGTAGAGGTCGGCGGTGTAGTAGGTGGCGGGGTCGGGAGACTCCGTGATCTTGCCCATGGTGACGAAGATGTCGGCCAGCCCCTTGTACCAGCCGGCGACGGTGCCGTCGGCGCTGAACTTCGCGAGTTCCGCCGTCGTCAGGATCTTGGTGACGGAGGAGGCGCCCTTGAACTGCTCGGCCGGCGCCTTCAGGAAGGACGCCGACAGCTGCTCCGCCTCGGCGGTGTTGGCGGCCACCCAGTCGTTGGCCTCCTGGAGGACCTTGAGCACCTTGGTGACCGTCTCCGGCTGGTCCTTGACCAGCTCGTTCCGCGCGACGAAGGAGCTCGGGAAGCTGAGCTTGGGATAGAAGTCCTCGCTCTTGGTCAGCTCGACCAGGTCGGGGACGTTCTTCTTGATGGTGTCGATCAGCGGGTACCAGATGGCGGCGGCGTCGACCTGTCCGGACGAGAACGCGGTGACCACCGTGCTCGCGTCCATGGAGACCTTCTGGACGTCCGTCGGCGCGAGCCCGGCCTCCTTGAGGGCGAGCTGGAGGATCATGTCACCGGACGTGCCCTCGGGAACGCCGACCTTCTTGCCCTTCAGCTCGGCGATCGAGGTGATGCCGGAGCCGGGGCGGGTGATGACCCGGTCGGCCTGGCCGAGCATGTTGACCGAGATGATCTTCGCCTTGCCGGAGGCGGGCAACCAGGTGGCGCCCGAGCCGATGTAGCCGAAGTCGAGGTCGCCCGCGCCGAGCGCCTGGATCTGCAGCGGCCCGTTGGTGAACGCCTTCAGGCTGGGCGTGAGGCCCTGCTTCTTCCACAGGCCCAGCTTGTCGGCGGCGGCGAGGGACGCCACGCCGGAGAAGTCGGCGATGTAGCCGAAGGTGACCTCGGTCGCGCCCTCGGCGGAGTCCGAGGACGAGCCGCCGCAGGCCGTGACGGGGAGGAGGAGGGCCACGGCGGCGCCGAAGGCCGCGATCAGCCGGCGAGGTCGCTTCACGGCGACGTCCTTTCGATGGGGGAGGGCTGGTGGTAGACGGAGTGCCAGACTTCCCGCCTGAGCTCGGCGAACTCCGGCGACAGGCGCATGTCCTCCGTACGCGGATAAGGCAGGTCGACGTCGATCACACGGTGCACGCGGCCCGGCCGCGCGGCCATGACGATCACCCGGTTGGCCAGGTAGACCGCCTCGTCGACGTCGTGCGTGATGAACAGCACCGTGCGCCGCTCCCGGCTCCAGGTGTCCAGGAGCCGGTCCTGGAGCTGCACCCGGGTGAGCGCGTCGAGGGCGCCGAACGGCTCGTCCATCAGCAGGATCGTGGGATCGACCGCGTACGCCCTGGCGATGGCGCAGCGCTGCTTCATCCCGCCGGACAGGGTCTTCGGCAGCGCGTCGGCGAAGTCGGACAGGCCGACCATGTCGATGAACCGCTCCGCCGTACGGCGACGTTCCTCGGCGCCGACTCCGGCGATCTTCAGCCCGAACTCGACGTTCTTGCGCACGGTCATCCACGGGAAGAGCGCGTACTGCTGGAAGATGACGCCGCGCTGCGGGCTCGGGCCGTGCACCGCCCGCCCGTCCACGAGGACCTGGCCGTCGCGGGGCTCGAGCAGCCCGGCCGCGATGTTCATGAGAGTGCTCTTGCCGCAGCCGGAGGGGCCGACGACGGTGACGAACTCCCCGTCGGCGATGTCCAGGCTGACGTGGTCCAGGGCGGCGAACGTCTCGCCGCCGAGGTCGAAGCCGTGCGAGACGTCGCGAAACTCGATCTTGGGAGTCACTGGGCTCATCTCCGTTCCTGCCAGCTCGTCAGGCGGCGTTCGGCGAGCAGCAGCAGGCGGTCCATCAGGAGGCCGACGAGACCGATGACGATCAGCTGGACGAAGATCGTCGGCAGGTCGTAGTACAGCTGGGCCTGCTGCATCCGGTAACCCAGCCCCTCCTGGGCGGCGATCAGCTCGGCGGCGACGACCGTGGCCCAGGAGGCGCCGAGGCCGATGCGCATGCCGACGAGGATGAACGGCGTGGACGCGGGGACCACGACTCCGGTGAAGACCCTGCCGTCCTTCGCGCCGAGCACCCGGGCCGCGTTGATCAGCGTCGAGTCCACGGAGACCACGCCCTGGAAGGTCGAGACGACCGACGACAGGAACGAGGCCAGGAAGATCACGAAGATCTTCGGCGTCTCGCCGATGCCCATGAGCACGATCGCCAGCGGGATGATCGCCAGCGGCGGCACCATGCGGAAGAACTGCAACCACGGTTCGATCAGGCCCCGAACCGGGGGATACCAGCCCATCAGGAATCCGACCGGCACCGCCAGCGCGACCCCGAGCACGAACCCGGTGAGCACCCGGCGGAGGCTGGCGAACAGATCACCGAACAGCGTGCCGTCGCCGATCGACGTCACGGCGCGCTCGGCCACCTCCAGCGGGCCGGGGAAACCCTGGATGCCGCTGTTCGCGAGCAGCACCCAGACGGCCAGCCCGAGCAGGCCCGACCCGATGGTGAGCGGCACCGTGGAGCGGCGCTTTCCTGCTCTGCTTCCGGCTGTGTGTTCGGCCATGTCAGGCCACCTCGTCGGCCACGCCGTCGACGTCGGCGGCGCGGCCGCCCCCGATGTCGGCCATGTAGCTCATCCACGTGTAGGCCGGATCGCCCCTCCGCAGCAGCTCCCGGTACAGCCGCGTGGTCATGTCCCGCCGTACGTCCGCGTAGGACGGGGCGGTGTAGACGTTGTGCAGCTCGTGCGGGTCGGTCTCCAGGTCGTAGAGCTCGTGCACGCTCTCCGGGTTGAACACCAGCTTGTACCGGCGGTTCCTGATCATCCGCTGGGAGTAGGGGAAGTGGTGGCCGTGGAACTCGGCGACCACCTCCTGCGGCCAGTCCGGCCGCTCGCCGTGGATCAGCGGGAGCAGGCTCCGGCCGTCGCAGGGGCTCTGCGCGGGCAGCCCGGCGAGCTCCAGGATCGTCGGGTTGAGGTCGATCAGCGTGACGAACTCGTCGACCGCCTGGGCCGGGGCGCCGGGCACGCGCACGATGCCTGGGATGCGATAGATGTCCTCATACATCGCCGGGCCCTTGTCGTTGAGCCGGTGCGCGCCGGTGAACTCGCCGTGGTCGGCGGTGAACATCACGGCGGTGTCGTCCCAGAGGCCCAGCTCGCGCAGCGCGGTGAGCAGGCGGCCGATCTGGTCGTCGATCATCGTGACGTAGCCCCAGTAGACCGCGATCAGCTTGCGCCAGGCGTCCGCGTCGAAGTGGTCGGCCGACCAGTACTCCGCGTAGCGCCGCTGCACGTCCGGCTTGCCGGCGAACGTCTCGGCCATGGAGGCCGGCAGCGGTACCTGCTCGGGGTCGTACATGTCGTAGTACTCGTCCGGGATCAGATACGGCAGGTGCGGGCCGTACCAGTGGCAGGAGAGCACGAAACGGCGGCCGCTGTCGTGGAAGTCGCGGGCGTAGCGCTCCAGGAGGTCGAGCGTCCGGTCGGCCAGGAACGCCTCGACCGTGGCCTCGACCGGCTGCCGCAACCGGCCGGCGATCAGATGGCCGCGCCCGGATTCGTTGGGCGCCTTGCCGAAGATCGCGTCGCGTACGGCGAACGGCGGGTGGCCGTTCTCCGCCAGCCATCGCTCGTAGGAGGGGTGGTGGAACGGGTTGAGCGCGCCGGGCAGGTGCTCGCCGTCCATCCGGTAGAACTCGGGGCCGCGCTCGCGGCCGATGTGCCACTTGCCGACATGGCCCATGTTGTAGCCCGCGTCCAGCAGCGGCGCGGCCAGGACGGGGTGCTCGTCGGCGACCTCGTCACGGGCGCCGCCGTTGCGCTCGGGGTTGACCAGCAGGCCGTGCCGGAACGGGTGCAGGCCGGTGAACAGGGAGGCGCGCGCCGGGGTGCAGATCGCGGTCGGCGTGTAGAAGCGGTCGAACCGGGTGCCCTCGGCGGCCAGACCGTCCAGGGCGGGGGTGCGCGCCAGAGGGTTGCCGTAGCAGCCCAGAGTGTCGACCCGGTGCTGGTCGGTCATCAGGAACAGGACGTTGCGTGCGGACACTCGCTCTCCGATCGGGCATTTTTTCCTGAGGGTTGACGTTAATGGTCCGCCTCGGCGCTGGCAAGGGGGGATTCTTGATCCTTTGACCGGATTACAGGCTATGTTGAGCAGGCCAGTTCTTCCGAAACGTGGAGAAATGGCCGAGGGGAGGCGGTCAGAGGCGCGGGCGCGCGGGCTCCTCGTTCAGGAGGAAGGCGATGGCGCCCATCGCGGACGCGTTCACGCCGAGATCGGCGGGCGACACCTCGATGCGTCGGCGGGCGTTCGGCAGCGCCAGCCGGTCGATCGCCGCGCGGATCGGATCCAGCACCAGGCTGCCGAGCGCGGCGAACTCGCCGCCGACGACGATGCGCTCGGGGTCGAGCTGGATGACGGTGTCGGCCAGGATCCGCCCCAGGTCGGCCGCCGCGTCCGAGATCACCGAGCACACCGTGGGCACCCGGTCCTGGGCCGCCGCGATCAGCTCGTCCAGGCTGGACACGGCGACGCCGCGCGCGGCGCAGGCCTCCAGCAGGGCCGGGCTGCCGATCCGGCGTTCCAGGCAGCCGCGCCCGCCGCAGTGGCACTCCGGGCCCTCGGGGTCCAGGGAGACGTGGCCGATCTCGCCCGCCGCCCCGTGCGCGCCGCGCAGCAGGCGGCCGCCCACGATGAAGCCGCCGCCCACGCCGACCGACCAGCGCGCGTAGACCATGTCGCCGACCGACCGCGCGGCTCCCCAGGTGTTCTCGGCCAGCGCGGCCAGCCGCGCGTTGTTGTCCACCGCCACCCGTACGCCGAACTCCTCCGAGATCAGCCGCGTGATCGGCGCGTACCGGGCGGGGACGGTGCTGGCCGGGAGCGACGGGTCGTCCACGATGCCGAAGAGGCCGAGGCCGACTGCCTCCAGGGCGCTGAGCCGTACGCCGTGCTCCTCGCCCACCCTCCTGATCAGCCGTACCGCGGCCTCGGCCTGGCGCTCCGCGCCCGCACCCGCGGGGATGTCGTCCATGCCGGTCACGATGACCTCGTGCGCGACGTTGGCGACCGCGAGCCGCACCCGCCTGCGGCCGAGATCGACCCCGATGAACAGGCCCGCGTCGGGGTTCAGGGCGACGAGCGCGGCGGGACGCCCCCGGCCGCGCGGCTCGGTGGCCGGGGCGTCGATCTCCACCACCGCTCCGCGTTCCATCAGGTCGGAGATGATCGCGAACAGCGTGGTGCGCGACAGCCCGGTCTGCTGGACGAGCTGGGCGCGGCTCAGCGCACCGGCCGAGCGCAGCGTGGCGAGGACGGCGTCCTCGTGCGCGCGGCGGAGCCGCCGCAGCGCGTCGGCGGGCTTGTCCGTGCTCACGTGTCCGGTGCTCACTCGTCCGTGGTGTCCATGCTCGTTCGGGTCGTTCGGGTCGTTCGGGTCGTTCGGGTCGTTCGGGTCGTTCGGGGCGGCTCGTCTGCTCCGTCACGCCTCCTGATCAAAGATCGGCCGCGATCCGGAAGCCGGTGTTCCCCGAGCTGCTGTCCGGGGTGTTCGCGCTCCGCGCGGCCACGCGATACCGGTTGCAGTAGGAGTCATGGCACAGGTACGAGCCTCCGCGCAACACCCGCGCGGTCCCCGTCTCCGGTCCGCGCGGATCGTCGAGCGGGCGGGAGAGGTGGTCGGTGGCGAACCAGTCCGCGCACCACTCCCACACGTTGCCCACCATGTTGTACAGCCCGTACCCGTTGGGCCGGTAGGTCTTGACCGGAGCGGTGCCGAGATGGCCGTCCTCTTCGGTGTTGTGCGTGGGGAAGCGCCCCTGCCAGATGTTGCAACGGTGCTGCCCGCGCGGCGTGAGCTCGTCGCCCCACGGGTAGCGCGCCTGGTCCAGCCCGCCCCGGGCGGCGTACTCCCACTCGGCCTCGGTGGGCAGCCGCCCGCCCGCCCAGGCGCAGTAGGCGCGCGCGTCCTCCCATGACACGTGCACGACCGGGTGCTCCCTGCGGTCGTCGACCGTGCTGCCCGGCCCCTGCGGCGCGTGCCAGGCGGCGCCCTCGATGGCGAGCCACCACGGTGTCCCTTCCGGGGAGGGCGCGTGGCGGCGGGCGTTCCCCGGCGCGAGCAGGTGGAAGACGTAGGACCAGCCGAACCGCTCGGCCTCCGTGACGTACCCGGTGGCCTTCACGAACGCCGCGAACTGGGCGTTCGTCACCGCGGTGCGCGCCAGGCGGAACGGCCGCACCGTCACCGCGCGGACCGGGCCCTCGCCGTCCGTGGGGAAACCCTCGCGGTCGTCCGTCCCCATCCGGAACGTCCCGCCGTCCAGGGCGACCAGCCCGCTCACCCGGCGCGGCGTGGGCGAGAGGGCGACCGTTCGTGGTTCCTCCCGCCCTTCCGCGGTACGGCCAGGCGCGCAGCAGTGCTCGGTCATCAGCTCACAGTCCCACGTTAAATGTCCGACTTGTTGACATTATCCCAACGTCGGTGAAGGGGACGTGCGATCGCCGCGTCGGCACCATGCGTACGACCACCGGCCACCCGATATTCGTGCCGAAAACCGGTACACGACGGGATCGGTAGGACTAGCCTCGATGGCTATGTTCGTCCGGACGGCCCCTGTCGAGATCGCCTTCGAGACCGATGAGGAGAGGATCGTCCGGGTAGGGGCCACCGTGCGGCGCTGCATGGGAGCGTCCTCTCCTTCGGTGCACGCGCTGCTCGCGCACCTGGAAGCCGTGGGGTTCGAGGGGGCGCCGCGTGTGCTCGGCGTCGACGGGCGAGACCGGGAGATCCTCACCTTCGTCGAGGGCGAGACGGCCACCCGGCCGCTGCCCGCGTGGGCGGTGTCCGACGAGACCCTGGTCGCGCTGGCCGGCCTGCTGCGCCGGTTCCACGACGCGGCCGAGAGCTTCACCCCTCCGCCGGGCGCGGTGTGGGAGCAGGGATCCCAGGTGGACGAGCGCCCCGAACTGGTCGGCCACTGCGACGTCACTCCGGAGAACGTCGTCTTCCGGGCCGGGCCGTCGGGCCGGATGCTTCCGTACGCGCTGATCGACTTCGACCTGGCCCGGCCGACGACCCGGCTGTTCGACGTGGTCACGACCCTGCGGCACTGGGCGCCGATCGCCGATCCGATCGACCGCGACCCGCTCCAGCGCACGCTGGACGTCGGAGCCAGGATGCGGCTCTTCTGCGACGCGTACGGCCTTCCCGTACGGGATCGGCTGCGGCTGGTGGACACCGCGCGGACCAGGTTCGGTCGCTCGTACGTCGCCACCCGTGCCCGCGCCCAGACGCTCGGCGGCGACTGGGCGCGCAGATGGGCAGGGGGCGCGGGGGAGCGCATCCGGAGGGCATGCGCCTGGCTCGACGCCCACGAGGACGAACTCCGCCGCCACCTCGTCTAGTACTAGTGGGTCGAAGCGTTGTCGTAGTCGCGCCGGGCCCGATCGACCTGGTCGAGGTTGGTGGCGGCCCATTCGGCGAGGTGGGCGAAGAGCGGGGCGAGGCTGCGGCCGAGTTCGCTGATCTCGTACTCGACCCGGGGCGGCACCTCCGGGTGGTACGTGCGCACGACCAGGCCGTCGCGTTCGAGCTGCCGCAGGCGCTGGGTCAGCACCTTCGGGGTGATCGTGGTGATCTGCCGTTGCAGCTCGACGAAGCGCTGCCGGCCGTGCTGGTTGAGGGTCCACAGGATCGGAGTGGTCCACCGGCTGAACACGATGTCGACCACCGGGGCGATCGGGCAGGCCTGTGCCGGGTCGGCCTGCTCGGTCGCGAGCGTCCATGCCGTGTCACCCATACGGATGCCCTCTCAGAGATAGTTACTTTCCTGTAGGTATCTACTATATCGAGGATGTTAACGTCCCTGCGTTGCGAAGAAGCCGCTCGTTCGAGCGGATGAACGGCAGGAGACCGGCCATGATTGTTGTAACCGGAGCCACCGGAAACACCGGGCGCCCGCTCGTGCGGGCGCTCGCGGTGGCGGGCGAGAGGGTGACCGCCACGTCCCGGAACATCGCGGAAGCAAACGTGCCCGAGGGTGTCGAGTTCCGGCAGGCGGACCTGGCCGACGCCGAGAGCCTGCGTCCGGTGTTCGACGGCGCCGATGCCCTGTTCCTGCATGATGGTGGTGCCAGCGCTCACACCCTGAACGTCAGCGACATCCTCGACGTGGCCAAGGCCGGCGGCGTCGAGCGGGTGGTGCTGCTGTCCTCGCTGGGAGTGGCGACCCGGCCGGAGTCGGCATCGCACGGAGTGCGAGGGCTGTCCATTGAGGGGGCCGTGCGAGAGTCGGGCCTGGACTGGACGATCCTGCGGCCCGGCAACTTCGACTCCAACACCTATGCCTGGGCCGCGTCGGTGCGTGCCGATCGGACCGTCGCCGCGCCGTTCGCCGACATCGGGCTACCGGCCATCGACCCGGGGGACATCGCCGAAGTCGCCGCCGCGGCGCTGCGGGAGGACGGCCACGCCGGGCAGATCTACGATCTGACCGGCCCCGCCCCGGTAACGCCCCGGGAGCAGGCCGAGGCGATCGGCGCCGCGCTGGGCGAGACGGTCCGGTTCGTGGAGCAGACCTTGGAGCAGGCGCGAGCGCAGATGCTGAGCTTCATGCCGGCGGACGTGGTGGAGACGACCCTGGCCATCCTGGGCGCGCCCACCCCGGCCGAGCGGCGGGTCAGCCCCGACGTCGAGAAGGTGCTGGGTCGAGCGCCCCGTACGTATGCCGACTGGGCCCGTACCAACGTCGCCGCCTTCCGATGATCAGCACTCGCCGGGCGCTGTCCGGTTCCCCGGCCGGCAGGCGGCAGGACAGGGCGCCCACCGCGTCGCCCGACTCGCGGGCCTCCGGGTGGATCATGAACCGGCTCGAATCCCGTTGGTCCGACGATCACGAGAGAATGCCCCGGTGACACGCACGGACAGGTACACGGCCGCCGGGATGGCACTCGGGGTCGCGGTCGACGCCCTGGTGGGCGACCCCAGGAAAGGGCATCCGGTCGCCGTCTTCGGCACCCGCGCCGCGGCACTGGAAGAACGGATATACGCGGATTCGAGGACACGCGGTGTGCTGTTCACCGCGCTGTGCGTGGGCGCGGTCACCGGGATCGGGGTGGTGGCCGAGCGGCTCACCCGGCACCGGCCGGTGGCCCGTACCGCCGTCACCGCCGCCGCCACCTGGGCGGTACTCGGCGGGACCACGCTCGGCCGTGAGGGCGCGCACATGGCCGCGTCCCTGGAATCCGGTGACCTGCCCGCCGCCCGCGTACGGCTCCCGCACCTGTGCGGGCGCGACCCGTCCCGACTGGACGCGCCGGAGCTCGCCAGGGCGACCGTCGAGTCGATCGCGGAGAACACCTCCGACGCCGTCGTCGCGCCGCTCTTCTGGGGCGCGGTGGCGGGGGTGCCCGGCCTGCTGGGCTACCGGGCGGTCAACACGCTGGACGCGATGGTCGGGCACCGGTCCGCGCGCCACGAGCGGTTCGGCTGGGCGTCCGCCCGGCTCGACGACGCCGCCAACCTCGTGCCCGCCCGGCTGACCGGGCTGCTCGCCGCGGCCCTCGCGCCCGTCGCCGGTGGCTCTCCCCGCCGTGCGCTGGCCGCGCTGCGCCGCGACGGGCACCGCCACCCGAGTCCCAACTCGGGCCGGTGCGAGGCCGCCTTCGCGGGCGCCCTCGGCGTACGGCTCGGCGGCGTCAACGACTATGGCGGGCGCCTTGAGGAGCGGCCCGAGCTCGGAGACGGCCCGCGCCCCGCAGTCCCGGACATCCGCCGCGCCGTACGGCTGGCCCGCGCGGTGTCCTTCGCCGCGGCGGCGCTCGCGGTCGCCGCGCGGATGACCATGCGTTGCCGGAACCGCGAAAAGAACACATCGCCAGATATCCGATGACGGGCATTTCCTCCGCCCGCACGCGGGAGGACCATGCCGGTCATGACAGCGGTGGTGCGAACCGAAGGACTGACCAAGTTCTACGGGAGACGACGGGGCCTCCACGACCTCGACCTGGAGATCCATCCGGGCGAGGTCTTCGGATATCTCGGCCCCAACGGCGCGGGTAAGACGACGACGATCCGGCTCCTCCTCGACGTCATCAGGCCGACGTCGGGGCGGGCCGAGGTCCTCGGCCTGGACCCGCGCGACAGCAGGGTGCGGGCCAGGATCGGATACCTCCCGGGCGAGCTGGCCCTGGAGGGCAGGGAGAAGGCCCGCGCCTACCTGGAGTTCATGGCCTCCGTACGGGGTGGCCTGCGGCGCGGCCGGATCGACGAGCTCGCCGAGCGGCTGGAGGCGGACCTGTCGGTGCGGATGGGCGAGCTGTCCAAGGGCAACAAGCAGAAGATCGGCCTGATCCAGGCGTTCATGCACGATCCGGAGCTGCTCATCCTGGACGAGCCCACGAGCGGCCTCGACCCCCTCGTCCAGCAGGAGTTCCTGGCCATGGTCCGGGAGGTCAAGCGTGAGGGGCGCAGCGTCCTGATGTCCTCGCACGTGCTGGCCGAGGTAGAGCACGTCTCCGACCGGGTCGGGATCGTACGCGCCGGCCGGCTCGTCGCGGTCGAGGACGTCGGCGCGCTCAGGGAGCGGGCCATCAGGAAGGTCGAGTTCCACTTCGACGCGCCGGTCCCCCGGGAGGCGTTCGAGAACCTGTCGGGAGTGCGGGACCTGGTCGTCGAGGGCGCCGGCCTGCGCTGCACGATCGACGGTCGCCCCGACGCGCTGATCAAGGCGGCGGCGCGGTTCACGGTGGTCCACATGGTCAGCGCGGAGCCCGACCTCGAGGAGATCTTCCTCGCCTACTACAGCGACGAGGAGGCCCGGCATGCCCACGCTGGTGCGTAAGACGCTGAGCGACTACCGCAGGGCGCTCGTCGGCTGGACGGTCGGCGTCTGCGCGTTCCTCATGCTCTACCTGTCCATCTACGGCAGCATCGCGGAGAATCCGGACTTCTACGAGAACGCCGCGATGGCCAAGTATCCGGGCGCGCTCAAGGACCTCATGGGCGGCCTGTCCGACCTCGCCAGCGGGCCCGGATACCTCCAGGTGATCGCGTACCAGCTGTTCGGCCCGCTGCTCCTGATCATGTGCGCGGCGGTGCTCGGCAACCGCGCGATCTCCGGGCCGGAGGAGTCGGGCACGCTGGAGCTGACCCTCACCCTGCCGATCGGCCGCAGGCGGCTGGTGGTCGAGCGGTTCGCCGCGCTCGCGCTCGGGCTGCTGGGCATCGCGGTCGTGACCTTCGTCCTGATCGCGGGCATGGCCGCGGTGCAGGACATGAACGTCCCGATCGGGCACATCGTCGCCGCGCACACGGGACTGTTCCTGCTGGTCCTGTTCTTCGGCGCGCTGGCGCTCGCCGTCGGCGCGGCCAGCGGCAGCAAGGCGCTCACGCTGGCCGTGACCGGGGCCTACGCCGTAGCAGGGTACGTCGTCGAGACGCTCGGCAAGAGCGTGGACGCGATCTCCTGGCTCCGGTGGATCTCCCCGTTCCACTACTTCCTGGACGGCAGGCCCGTCTATCAGGGGTGGCCGGTCGGGGATTATCTTGTCCTGCTGGGCGCGTCGGCCGTGTTCCTCCTGGTGGCCGTCCTCGCGTTCGATCGGCGTGACGTAGGAGTCTGATGGACGTTCTCGTTCGGGTGAGCGAGGCGACCGGGGTACCCGCCGACCTGCTCGGCGGGTACCTTTCCGCGCTGACGGCTTCCATCGCCACCGGCCGGCTCCCGGACCGGTCGGAGGTGGACGCGCTCAAGGCGTGCGGCACGCTGGCCGCCGAGCGCGGGATCCCCTTGCGCGCCCTCACCGACGCCTGCCTCCTCGTCGCGGAGCAGCTGTCCGACGGCGCCGCGGTGGCCGGTCAGGAGAACGGCACGGTGCTCGGCGCGGTGCTCGGCGCCGTGCTCGGCGCGGTACGGCGCAGCCTCGCGGCGTTCGCCGAGGGATACGAGGAGGCCCACCTCACGGCCATCACGAGGGAGGGCGAGGCGCGCAGGGAGTTCGTGGACGACCTGCTGCAGGGCCGGGCCGACGCGCGGCAGGCCGAGCACTTCGGACTGCGTCTCGCCGAGGCGTACGCCGTGACCGTGGTCAGGACGGACGAGCCGCTCCCTCCGGACGCCCACGTGATCAGGCGGATCGAGCAGGCGCTGGTGAGCCGGTTCGGCTCGCACAACATCCTCGTCGCCGGGCGCGACGGCATGCTCGTCTGCGCCGCGCCCGCCTCGCTGGCGGCGGCGACGGGGGAGTTCACCCATCACGTCCGGTCGTCGGTGGCGGCGTGGCGGGCCGGCGTCGGCCGGCCGCACCACGGTCCCGGCGGCATCGTCACGTCCTACCGTGAGGCGGTCGGCGCCATCGAGCTCGGCGACCGCCTCGGCCTGCGCGCCCAGGTGCTGAAGGCGGCCGACCTGCTGGTCTTCCCCGTGCTGCTGCGAGATCGCGGCGCGATCGTGGACCTGGTCGGCACCGTCCTCGGCCCGCTCGCGGAGGCGCGGGGCGGTCCCGAGCCGTTGCTCTCGACTCTGGAGGCGGTGTTCGCGTCGCAGGGCAACCACACGGCCGCCGCCCGCCGGCTCGGACTCAGCACGCGAGCCGTCACCTACCGGTTGGAGCGGGTCCGCAGGCTCACCGGCTTCTCCCCGGCCGATCCCACCCAGCGGTTCACGCTGGAGACCGCGGTGCTCGGGGCGCGGCTCCTGGAGTGGCCCGACCGGCCCCTGGTCTGACGTCCCCGGTCCGACTGTCTCCGGTCTGTCAGTACGGTCTGTCGGTTCTGGTCTGTCGGCTCTGGTCTGAGAGGCCCCGCCGCTCCTACGATGCGACCGTGCTCACCCCCCTTCAGCTCCTCCGGCGGTCCATCGGGACGCTCGCCGGGCTGGGCGCCTTGGCCTGCTGCCTCACCCTGCTCTACCTCGCCTCCCACGTCGTCATGGGGATCGGCGGAAGCTGCGGCTCCGGCGGGCCGTACGAGATCGTGACGCCCTGCCCCGACGGCATCGGGTGGATCGTCCCCGTCTCGATCTTCGGAGGGATCGCCGGACTGGGTGTCTACGCCTGGAGCACGCTCCCGGTGGGGCCCAGGCTGACGTTCCTGGCATGGCCCGCGCTGTTCCTCAGCCTCGGCTACGCCTTCCTCGACTCCGCCCTGAACGTCGCCGACGGCGTCGATTGGGGTTTCATGGTCTGCGCGGTGCTCTTCATCCTCATGGGCGGAGTGCCGCTGCTGTTCCTGGCGAACCGGGACGCCTTCCTGCGGGTGTTCTGGGGGCCGGAGCCCTCCCCTGTCCCCAGCAGGCCGTCCCCGATCCCCGGCCGGGCTTTCCCGATTCCCCGAGGGACGTTCCCGGCCCCCGTCCGCCCGTCCGCTCCGGCGAGGACTCCCGCCCCGCCCCCTCCGCCCGCCGCGAACGATCTGGTCGGCGAGCTGGAGCGGCTGGCCGCCCTCCACCAGGCCGGTCGGCTCGACGACGCCGAGTACGCCCAAGCGAAGAAGCATCTGCTGAACGGAACCACCTCATGAACCCCACCGCGGTGCGCGTCCTGTCGATCGTCCTGCACGTGGTCGCGATCGTGGGGGGCGTCTCCCTCGGCATCCTGATCTTCCACGCGGCGACGGGCTGACCGGCCCGCCGCCGGGGAGATCAGGGCCTACGGAACGAGCAGGAGCTTGCCGGTCGTACGGCGGGCCTCCAGGTCGTCGTGCGCCCGGCGGGCCTCGGCCAGCGGGTAGCGCTCGGAGATGTGCACCTTGAGCGCGCCGGAGGCGACCCAGCCGAGCAGCTCGCCGGCCCGGCCGAGCAGCTCCTCGCGTGTCGCGATGTAGTGGGCGAGCGAGGGCCGGGTCAGGAACAGCGAGCCGCCCTGGTTCAGCCGCTGCGGGTCGAAGGGCGGGACGGGGCCGCTGGCCGCGCCGTACAGCGCCATCATGCCGCGCGGGCGCAGCGCCGCCAGCGAGCCGTCGAACGTGGCGGCTCCGACGCCGTCGTAGACCACGTGGACCCCCGCGCCGGTGATCTCGCGGACCGCCTCGCTGAAGTTCGCGTAGCGGAGCACCTCGTCGGCGCCCGCCTCCCTGGCGAGCTTCTCCTTCGCCTCGGTGGAGACCGTGCCGATCACGCGGGCGCCGAGCAGCTTGGCGATCTGGACGAGGAGCAGCCCCACGCCGCCCGCCGCCGCGTGGACCAGCACGTCGTCCCCCGGTCGGATGGCGTACGTCGAGTGGGTCAGGTAGTGGGCGGTGAGCCCCTGGAGCAGTACGGCGGCCGCGAGCTCGGGCGACAGGCCGCGCGGGAGCGACACGGCCATGCTCGCCGGGATGACCGCACGCGTGGCATAGCTGCCGAGCACGCTCGCCCACCCGACGGCGTCTCCCACGACCAGGTCCGTCACGCCGTCCCCGGTCGCGATGACGGTGCCCGCGCCCTCGGAGCCGGGGACGAACGGGAGGGGAAGCGGATAGCGCCCCTGCCGGTGGTAGACGTCGATGAAGTTGACGCCGCTCGCCGCGACCTGGACCAGCACCTCACCCGGACCGGGCACCGGGTCCGGCCGCTCGGCGTACTCCAGAGCGGAGGAATCACCGGGGGTGGAGACGACTATGGCACGCATGAAAACTCCCGTTGCGAGACTTCCTTGCTCGTGCCCAACCCCCGCACGGCCACCCCTTGTTCCCGTTCGCGGCCGACGGCGGGCTCAAGCGCTGGGACCAGGATGGCACCTGGGCGCGTCTGCTTGAGCGCCTGCTCCTCTTAGCGCAGCCACCGCAGAGCAGCGTCGGCGCAGTCCTCGGGGCTGCTGTTGAAGGCGATGGCCGCGTCGGGCGCGTGTCGCCGGACCAGGTTGACCACTCTCTCGAAGAATTCGAGCAACGGCTCGTGCGTGCGGATGCCACCCCCGATCACCACGCAGACGTGGTCTTCGCGGGTCAGCGCCTCCACGATCGCTCCTTCGGGGTTCTCGTCGAGTGCCACCAGGCACCAGTCGGCCTCGATACCATGATCGTCGAAACGGGCCTGACCCCGTGCTAGCGCCGCCTGGACCGGCTCCGGATCCCAGCCCTGGATCTTGGCGGGATCGAGACCGACCACCAGTACTCGTGCCACTGTCACGCGTCCTCCCTCTCGCAGAACGTTTCCACGTCGGCGCGATGGTTGCAGGTGATGCTTGGGACCATCCACATTGTCCATCTCCTCCAGAGAGCCGGGAGGCCGGAGCCAGAGCGGGCTCATCCGTGCCGTCTCCGGCCCGCTTCGGAGAGTTTGAAGGGATCTCTGGGGACACCGCCATGGGGGCTCCAGCCCGTCTGCGATTGGCGGATCGCCTCCGTCATCCAGCGAAGAGCGTCGAGCACGTTGGACTTGCCCGAGGCGTTCGGACCATAGATTCCGGCGACGGTGACGACGGGCGGCACTTCGGACGGCCGCGGCTTGGGCTCGCCCCGGCGGGGAACCGCGACGAGAGACAGGGTCTGCTCGTCGCGGATCGACCGGTGGCCCGCCACCCGGCCCCGCAGCAGCATCGTGGACCTCCTCGCGCGGGACACTTTCCATTACCCGCGCGAACAACACAATCACAGGCTCGTTAACGACGGGATTCCCCGTAACTAACGTTCATATCGCGTTCGAGGCGTCCGCAGTGGATACCAGGACGGGGCGGTCGACGAGGGTGACGGTCACCTGTACGCCGGGCGCGAGCCGTACCGAGTCGTGGCCGGGGACGTCGGCCAGCAGTTCGGAGCCGTCGGCGAGCCGCACGCGCAGGCGGGCGGTCGAGCCCCGGAAGGAGGAGGCGACGACCGTGGCCGTGCCCTCGGAGTCCGGAGCGGGGATCACGGCCTCCGGCCTGACCAGCACGTCGACGCCTCCCTGTACGGCGGGGCCGTCCACGGGCAGCGTCTGGCCGAGCACCGTGACCCGGTCGCCCGAGGCGGTGCCGGGGATGTGGTTCATCGTCCCGACGAACTCCGCGACGAACGGCGTGGCAGGCCGGTCGTACAGCGTGGCGGGGGCGGCGACCTGCTCCAGCCGGCCCGCGCGGAGCACGGCCACCCGGTCGGCGATCGACAGCGCCTCCTCCTGGTCGTGCGTCACGAAGATCGTCGTGATGCCGAGGGAGAGCTGGAGCCGCCTGATCTCCTCGCGGAGCGCGACGCGGACCTTGGCGTCCAGGGCGGACAGCGGCTCGTCGAGCAGCAGCACCCGGGGTTCGAGCGCGAGCGCCCGGGCCAGCGCCACGCGCTGCTGCTGCCCGCCGGAGAGCTGGTGCGGGTATCGCTCGCCCACCGCGGGGAGGCCGACCAGCTCCAGCAGCTCCCGCGCCCGCGCGTGCCGCCGGGCCGCCGGCACCTTGCGCACCCGGAGGCCGAAGGCGACGTTGTCCCGGGCGTTGAGGTTCGGGAAGAGGCTGTAGGACTGGAAGACCATGCCGGCGTCGCGCCGGTTGGCGGGGACGCCGGTGATGTCCCGGCCGTCCACGAGGACCGCGCCCTCGTCGGGCCGCTCGAAACCGGCCACGCAGCGGAGCGCGGTGGTCTTGCCGCATCCCGACGGGCCGAGCAGGGCGAGCAGTTCACCGGGCTCGACGGACAGGTCCAGCCCGTCGAGGGCGAGGGTGCCGCCGAAGCGCCGGTACAGCCCGCGGAACTCCACCCTGGCTCCGGTGGCGGCCTCCGCGACGGCTTCGCCGGCGGTCCCGGTGGTGGGCGCGGTCATGAACGTTTCCTTCCTGCGACGGAGACGGCGAGCAGGACCAGCCAGGTGAGCAGCAGGCTGAACAGCGAGACGGCCACGGACACCTGGGCCTGCGAGCCGGAGATGTAGACGATCCACACCGGGAACGGCTGGAAGCTGAGCAGGCGCGCGACGGTGAACTCCCCGAGCACCAGCGCCAGCGTGAGGAACGACGCGCTGGCCAGGGCGGAGCGCAGGTTCGGGACGATCACCCGGAACACGACGTGCGGCCACGAGGCGCCGCAGTTCCGCGCGGCCTCCACCAGCGTGGGCGCGTCCATCGCGCGCAGCCCGGCGTCCAGGGACCGGTGGACGAACGGCAGCGTCAGCACCACGTACGCGAGCACGAGCACCACCGGGAAGGAGGGGTTCTGCATGGCGATGATCGTCTGGTAGAAGGGCGTCCTGGCCAGGTATTCCGGCCCGAACCGCAGCACGGTGCCGATCCCCGCGACGAACGTGATCGGCGGGACCACCAGAGGCAGCGTGCAGACCACCTCCAGGACCGGTCCCAGCCGCGGCGCGCCCAGCCGTACGGCCAGCATGGCGGGCAGGGTGAGCAGCAGGACGAGCACGATGGTCGCCACCGCCAGCCCCAGGGACAGCAGCAGGCTGGAGCCGAACCCGGGAGCGGAGAAGATCTGGCCGTAGGCGTCGACGCTGAACCCCTGGGGATCGTCCACCGTGAACCAGAACGAGGCGGCCATCGGCACCAGGAAGTACAGCGCCGCCAGCGTCAGCACGGCCACGCGCCAGGCCCGCGGGCGTCCCCTGCGCCCGCGCCCGGCGGAGGCGGGCGGCTCCCCGGCGATCGGGGCCGGTGTCAGCGCAGCCATCGGGCGCTCCTGCGTTGCAGCGGCAGGTAGACCGCCATGACCAGCCCGGCCACCACGATCATGTCGAGGCTCAGCGCGAGCGCCACGTTCTCGTGGCCGATCAGCACGTTGCCGGTCAGCGCGTTGGCGATCTGGAGGGTGACCAGCGGCACCGTGGTCCCGACCATCGCGGCGGCGGTGGCGTAGGCGGCGAAGGCGCTGCCGAACAGCAGCACCACCCCGCCGAGCAGCGACGGCGTGAGCACGGGGACGCCCACGTACCGCCAGAACTGCCAGGCGGACGCGCCGTTGTTCAGCGCGGCCTCGCGCCACTGCGGCCGCAGCCCGTCCAGTGCCGGGGTGATGACGAGGACCATCAGCGGCACGGAGAAGTACAGGTAGACCAGGGTGAGCCCCCAGAAGTTGTAGAGGCTCCACCCGTGCTCGCCGAGTCCGAGGAGGCGGGTGACGACGCCGGAGTTGCCCAGCGTGGCGATCCAGGCGAACGCCAGCGGCACGCCGCCGAAGTTCGCCAGCACGCCCGACGCCGTGAGGACGGCCTCGCGCAGCCGCGAGGTGACGACGGCCTGGGCGAGGAAGGTGCCGAGGATCGTGCCGAGCACCGCGACCGTCGCCGACAGCTTCACGCTGCCGATCAGCGCGGTGAGGTAGGCGCCCTGCAGCGATTCGGCCAGGTTCTCCCCGGTGATCCGCCCCTGGCGGACGAACGTGCCGCCGAGCAGTACGACCAGTGGGGCGCCGAAGACGATCGCGACGAACGCCAGCAGCGGCACCGTCGCGATCCATCCTCTCGATCTCCTGCGGCTCCGGCCCGGCGCCGAGGCGGAAGCCGTACCCGCGGGAAGGCTCATCCGGAGACCGCGGCGCCCCAGCCGGTGGCGAGGGTCTCCTTGGCCTTGTTGATCTGGGCCTCGGTCGGGAAGGTGGGTGTGCCCTCGACCGCGGGGAGCTTGGCCACCACGGCGGCGTCGGCGGTGCCGTCGGCCTGCATCGCGGGCAGCAGGACCGCGCGGGCGTAGCCCTTGAGCCAGAGGTTCTGGCCCTCGGTGCTGTAGAGGAACTCCTGCCACAGGCGGGCGGCCGCGGGGTGCGGCGCGTCCTTGTTGATCGCCTGGGCGTAGAACTGGGCGTACTTGCCGTCGCTCGGGACGGCGACCTTCCACTCCACGCCCTTGGCCGCGAACTGGTCGGCGTACCCGGCGTTGAGGTAGTCCCAGTCGATGCTGATCGGCGTCTCGCCGTTCTGGACGGTCGCGGGGGTGGACTCGACGGGGTTGAAGTTGCCGGCGGCCTTGAGCTTCTTGAAGAACTCCAGCCCGGGCTGGATGTCGTCGAACGAACCGCCGCCCGCCAGGGACGCGGCGTAGACGCCGGCGAAGGCCGCGCCCGCCTTGGTCGGGTCACCGTTCAGGGCGACCTTGCCCTTGTACTCCGGCTTGAGCAGGTCGGCGTACGTCTGCGGGCAGTTCGCCACCTTCTTGGCGTCGCAGCCGATCGACACGTAGCCGCCGTAGTCGTTGTACCAGGTGCCGTTCGGGTCCTTCTGCCCGTCGGGGATCTTGTCCCACGCCGCGACCTTGTACGGCGCGAACAGGCCCTCCTGCGAACCGCTGAGGGCGAAGGACTGGCCGAGGTCCAGCACGTCGGGGGCGCGGTCCTGGCCCTTGAGCGTCTTCACCGCGTTGATCTCGTCGGAACTGGAGCCGTCGGGGTTGTCGCTGGTGATCGTGATGCCGTACTTCTTCGAGAAGGTGTCGAGCAGCTCCCCGTAGTTCGCCCAGTCGCGGGGGAGCGCGATGACGTTGAGTTTGCCTTCCTTCTTGGCGGCTTCGACCAGCTTGTCGAGCCCGCCGAAGTCGGCGGCCGAGGTGGCGGCCTTCGCGTCGGTCCCTCCGGAGCCGGCCGCGCTCTCGGTGGGTGCGGCGCCGCAGGCCGCGCTCAATGGGATGGCGATGGTCAGGGCGGCCACGAGGCCGGCGATGCGCGCAGACACGCTTTTGTCTCCCACTGTCGTACGTGGATCGAACGTAGGCGAACTCAATGCAACAAACCAGACCCAGTAAGCCCTGGGCAGATTGCGCTTTGGTGAACGGAAGGGCCCGGGACGGTGGCGCTTTGTGAACGGATCTCGGCGCGGTTCCGGCCCGAGTTGCGGTCGATCTTCTGAGAACATATGTTCGAAGTAGCACGTTGCGCCCGCCTTCCCCCGGGCGCCGACCATGGGGGGAAGATCCGTCTTGAGCAGACTTTATGGTGATCCGATCGAGGTGTGGATCCGGGACGACCGGCCCGCCCAGTTCGTCTGGCGTGACCGGCTCTACGCGATCCGCCAGGTCCAGGATCACTGGGTGGTGGCCCGCGAGTGGTGGAAGACCTCCGACACCGACCCGGGCGAGCGGCGGTTCTGGCGGGTCGAGGCCGGCGCGACCACCGGCGTCGGCACCTACGAGCTGCGCTTCGACACCGCGAGCGGCGGCTGGCTGCTGCTGAGGGCGTGGGACTGATGGGCTCCTTCGTCCACCTCCACGTGGCCTCCGCCTACTCCCTCCGGTACGGCACGGCGTTCCCGCCCGCCCTGGTCGCGCGCGCGGCAGCCCACGGCATGGACGCGCTCGCGCTGACCGACCGCGACGGCCTCTACGGCGCGATCAAGCACATCCGGGCGTGCCATGCCGAGGGCCTCGCCCCCATCGCCGGGGTCGACCTGGTCCTCGGCCCCAGGGAGCACTCCCGGGGCAAGGGCTCCCACGGTGGCGGCTCCCAGGGGGACGGCTCCCCGGGCAAGGACGAGTGGCGGATCGTCGTCCTGGCCCGCGCGGACGGCTGGGGCCACCTGTGCCGCCTCGTCACCGCCGCCCACCACGTGGGAGAGCGCGGCGAGCCGTACGTGACGCGCGAGATGGTGGCCGAGCACGCGCGCGGCCCCTCGGGCGACGCCCGGCTGACGGTGCTGCTCGGGCCCAGGTCCGATGTCGGGCACGCGGCGGCCGGACAGCGCGACGACGAGGCCAGGACGCTGCTGGCCGCCTGGCGCGCGGCGGTGCCCGACGTCGTGGTCGAGGTGACCGACCACTACGGCTACCGCGACGCGAACACCGCCGCCCGGATGATCGGCCTGGCCGACTCGGCGGGCGTCCCCGCCGTGCTGACCAACGCGGTGCGCCACCTCGACACCGCAGACCACCAGGTGGGCAACGTGCTGGACGCCGCGCGCAGGCTCGCCCCGCTGCACGTCCGGCACCTGGAGCCCTCCACGCAGGCGTACCTCAAGAGCGGCGAGGAGATGGGCCCGGTGGCGGCCCGGGTCTGCGGCGGCGACAGGAACCGGATGGTCCGCCTCCTGGCGGAGACGCGTCACGTCGCGGAGAGGTGCGCGCTCGATCCGGTCGAGATCGTCCCGCTCCTGTCCGACCCGCCCGGCGCGCTGCACCTGCCGGAGATCGGCGGCGATCCGGTCCCGATGCTGCGGAACCGCTGCGACGACGGCCTGCGCCGCCGGGGAATGGAACGTTCGAAAGAGGCCAGGGACCGGCTCGCCGCCGAGCTGGACATCATCGAGAGGAAGCGGCTGTCCGGCTACTTCGTCGCGGTGGCCGGCATCACCGACATGATCCGGGACATGGGCGTGCGCTGCGCGATCCGCGGCTCCGGCGCGGGCAGCCTGGTCACCTACCTCACCGGCATCGGAGAGGTGAACCCGCTCGAACACGGCCTGCTGATGGAGCGCTTCCTGTCCGAGGGCCGCCACGGACTGCCGGACATCGACGTGGACGTCGAGTCCGCGCGCCGGCTCGACTGCTACCGCGCGATCCTCGGCCGGTACGGCGAGGCGCGGGTGGCCTGTGTCTCCATGATGGAGACCTACCGCGCCCGCAGCGCGATCAGGGAGGTCGGCGCGGCCATGGGGCTGCCCCCGCACGAGGTCGACGCCGTCGCCAAGGCGTTTCCGCACATCCGCGCCAAGCAGATCAGGGCCGCCCTGACCGACCTGCCCGAGCTGCGCGACAGCGGGCTGAACGACCGGTCGCTGGAGACGGTGTTCCGGCTGGCCGAGAAGCTCGACGGGCTGCCCCGGCACATCGCGCTGCACCCCTGCGGCGTGCTGGTCGGCAACGCCACGCTGCGCGACCGCACCCCGGTGGAGCGCAGCCTGCTCGACTTCCCGATGTCGCAGTTCGACAAGGACGACGTCGAGGAGGCGGGCCTGCTCAAGCTGGACGTGCTCGGCGTGCGCATGCAGTCCGCGATGGCCCACGCGCTCGGTGAGATCGAGCGGGTCGACGACCTGCGGATCGAGCTGGACGGGGTTCCTCGCGACGACACCGACACCTACGACATGATCTGCTCCGGCCGCACGATCGGCTGCTTCCAGATCGAGTCACCCGGCCAGCGGGAGCTGGTCGCCAAGCTGGAGCCCCGCACGATGCACGACCTGATCGTGGACATCTCGCTGTTCCGGCCGGGCCCGGTCAACTCCGACATGGTCACGCCGTACCTCGAGGCCAGGCACGGCTTCCGGCGGCCGTCGTACGCCCACGAGGAGCTGCGCGAGCCGCTGCGGGAGACCCACGGCGTGGTCGTCTTCCACGAGCAGGTCCTGAAGGTCATCGACGTCATGACCGGATGCGGGCTCTCCGAGGCCGAGAAGGCCCGCCGCGCCCTCGACACCCCGCAGGGCAGGGAGGCGGTCCGCGACTGGTTCGTGCCGCTGGCCGGGGAGCGGGGCTTCGATCCCGCCACGGTGGAGAAGGCGTGGAAGATCCTCGACGCGTTCGGCGCGTTCGGGTTCTGCAAGGCGCACGCCGCGGCGTTCGCGCTGCCCACCTACCAGTCGGCGTGGCTCAAGCGGCACCACGCGGCCGCCTTCTTCGCGGGCGTGCTCACCCACGAGCCCGGCATGTACCCCAGCCGCGTGATCCTCGACGAGGCCCGCCGGTGCGGCGTCGACATCCTGGCCCTGGACGTCAACCACTCCGGCAGGGACTGGCGGATCGAGAAGACCGGGGAGCCGCTGGCCCTCCGCGTCCGGCCCGGTGACCTGGAACCCGGCGGCGGACCCGCCACGGAACCCGACGGCGAACGGGACCCGGAGATCGGCAGGGGATACGGCCTGCGCGTGCCGTTCTCCGCGGTGCGCGGGGTCAGCGAGGCCGAGGTCGCCCGGATGGTCGCCGGCCAGCCGTACACCTCGATGGCCGACTTCTGGGAGCGGGCCCGCCCGTCACGGCCCGTCGCCGAGCGGATCGTGGAGGTCGGCGGCCTCGACGCCATGTACGGCCTGCGCCCCGGCGGCCCCCGGTGGCGGCCGGGCAGCTTGACCAGGAGGGACCTGATCGCCCAGGTCGGAGCGCTCGACCGGTCCTCGTCGGCCGGAGTGGCGGCCAGGCGGGACGCGACGGCCGTGCAGCTTCCGATGGGGTTCACCGAGCAGGTCATCCCCGGCGAGCTGCCGGAGATGACCGAGGCGGAGGTGGTCGAGGCGGAGCTCGCCGTCCTCGGCATGGACGTCAGCCGGCATGTGATCGGCTTCCACGAGGAGCTGCTCGACGCGATCGGCGTGGTCCGGTCGAGAGACCTGCTGAGGCAGCGGAACGGCGCGGAGATCCTGGTCGCCGGGGTCAAGGTGGCCACCCAGACGCCCGCCGTGCGTTCGGGCCAGCGGGTCATCTTCCTCACCCTCGACGACTCCACCGGTCCGATCGACCTGACGTTCTTCGAGTCGGTGCAGGCGCACACGGCGGCGACCGTGTTCGGGTCCTGGCTGCTGGTCGCGAGGGGGGTGGTCCGGCGCACCGGCGCGCGGGCCGTCTCGCTGCGCGCCCTGCACTGCTGGAACCTCGTCGACCTCGACGAGCTGTGGCGTGCCCCGGAGCCCCATGGCGGCATCGCCGCCGTACGCGCCCGCCTGGACGAGAGGCCGGGGTCCGGCGGGGGCGTGGGCGGGCGCCGCATCGAGTACGACAACGGCTACCGGCTCTCGCCCTACTCCGACATCGGCCCGACTCCGGGGGTGCGCGACGCCGCGGCGTTCCTGGCCCATCCCACCGAGCCCCAGCGTCGGCTCTGGCACGCGAGTTCCGGCAGCTCGGGCCCCACCCGTACGCGCAGGCGATGACGTCCGGCGTCGGCCTGCGCGGCCGGCGTCCTGACGGTCCTGAGCCGGGTGATCCGGTGGACGGTGACGGCGCACAGCGCGGCGGCGACCGCCGCGGTCACCAGTTCGAGCAGCCCCGCTCCCGTCAGGTCGGCCTGGCTGTGGGTCCGCGGCAGCCTGATCAGGACCAGCCAGATCAGCGCCAGCCAGCTCACCCACCAGCCGATGAGGAGCGGCAGCCAGCGGGACCGGCTCTCCCGGCCGTGCGCCGCCTCCCGCCAGGCGCGGTCGGCGATGATCGGCGGCGCCACGAGGTTGACCCCCGGCAGCAGCCAGGCGCCGACCGCGTAGAGCCCGGAGCCGCTTCGCCGCACCCGGTGCAGCCAGCTCAGGTACGCCACCGCGGCGGTGATCGTGGCCGCGGCGAGCAGCAGCATGAGAAGCGCGAACACGGTCACCGCCCCGACCACCTCGTGGGCGGCCGGATCATGCGGATCGCCACCGAACGCGGCGATCTCCCGGGTCAGCCGCCGCCCGCGTACGTGCTCGAAGACGACGAGGGCGGCCATCGAGGCGACCTGGGCGCCGAGGCTCGCGTAGACCGCCACGGCCGACCGGCTCACTTCTGACGACGCGGACCGCATGTGTTTCTCCCCCCGGCCTCCGTGTCACTTGCCTCTCTCGTATCCCATTGGTACCTGGGCTAATCGGGGCCGATTCGGTGCCTGCCGCAGGCCATAGAAAGGTTTGGCACGTACTTCCCGGCATTTGGCCGGGCGATCGATCCCCGCTGGTGAAAGAGCCGCCGCGCCGGCTGGTCGGGCGCGGGGGTCATCCGAGGACGAGGTCGCGGACGGTCCGCAGCGTCTCCTCGTCGCGCGGGCCCATGACCAGCAGGTTCGTCACCGGGCTCGCGCGCCACGGTGCCAGGCGCTCGCGGATCCGGCCGGGAGGCCCGACGAGGGAGATGCCGTCGGCCAGTTCGTCCGGTACCGCGGCGAACGCCGCGTCCTTGCGCCCCGCGAGGTAGAGCGCCTGGATGTGTTCCGCCGCCTCGGCGTATCCCATGCGGCCGATGATGTCCGCGTGGAAGTTGCGCGCCTTCGCGCCCATGCCCCCGATGTACAGCGTGAGCATCATCTTGACGCCGTCCAGGGCGGCTCTGACGTCGTCGGTGACCAGCACCATGACCATGGCGGCGACATCGAATCCCGGCCGGGCCCCCTCCAGCGCCTCGCCGTACATCGCGGCGATCTTCTCGGGGAAGGCGAACAGCGGCAGCCATCCCTGCGCGATCTCGGCGGCCAGCGCGACGTTCTTCGGGCCCTCCGCGCCGAGGTAGACCGGGATGTCGTCGCGGAGCGGGCGCGTGATCAGCTTCAGCGGCTTGCCCAGGCCGCCGGGCAGCGGCAGCGGGTAGTGCGGTCCCTCGTTGGTAACAGGTTCTTCCCGTCGCCAGATCTTCCGCATGATCTCGACGTACTCGCGGGTCCTGGCCAGCGGCCGGGCGAACGGCCGGCCGTACCAGCCTTCGACGACCTGCGGACCGGACGCGCCGACGCCGAGGAGCAGCCGGCCGCCGGTGAGGTGGTCCAGCGTCATCGCGGTCATCGCGGTCGCCGCCGGGGTGCGCGCGGAGAGCTGCGCCACGCTCGTGCCGAGCTTGATCCTGCTGGTTCGCGCGCCGTACCAGGCGAGCGGGGTGAAGGCGTCGCTGCCGTACGCCTCGGCCGTCCAGACCGAGTCGTAGCCCAGGCGTTCGGCGGCCCGGACGAGCTCGGTCGCGTCGTCGGCGGTCCGCTGCCAGTAACCAAGATTCAGTCCCAGTCTCAGGTCCTCGGCCACTGATCCTCCTCGATCACATCGCGCGCATGGAACCTGATTAGAACACGTTCTACCCTGGATAGGCACGGGCCAGATGCTCGGTGACCGCGACGACGGAGGCGGCGGCGTCGCCGTCCCTGACGGCGTCGTGGATGCGCCGGTGGTCCGCCTGGAGATCCACGGTGTCCCCGAGGCGCAGCACCGCCTCGATCGCGTACCGCCGTACCGCGTCGCGCAGCGCCCGCATGATCGCGGAGGTGAGCCGGTTGCCCGACGCCGCCGCGATCGCCATGTGGAAGGCGATGTCGTGCTCGACGAACTCCTCGGGCGTGGTGGCGGCGTCCATCGCGGCGATGGCGCGGGCCATGTCGTCCAGCGCGGCTCCGCCGTCGCGCGCCGCGTGGGCGGCCGCCCACTGCTCGATCATGAGGCGGGTGTCCACGACCTCGCGCATGGAGAGCGTGGACAGGCCGAGGTTGAGGCGGAGCAGGTCGGTGAGCGCGCTGTCCGGCCGGGAGGTCAGTACGGCTCCCGCGTCCGGGCCCCGGCCGACCTGGGACGACACCACGCCGAGCGTCGCGAGGGCGCGGAGGGCCTCGCGGACCGACGACCGGCTCACCCGGAGTTGCTCGGCGAGTTGGCGCTCACCCGGCAGCCGGTCGCCCACGGTGAGCCCGTCGGCGGCGATCCGCTCCTCGATCCGGTCCAGGACCTCTTCGAAGGCCCGCGTCCGGGGGCCCGCCGGTCCGCGCCCGGCTTCCTGCGAACGATCGCCGTCGCTCAACGTCCTGTCCTCCTCGAGTGGAGCCCGCCAGCCGGGTGTATGGTCTGACCATATTTGGTCCGACCATACATGCGGGAGCCGTACGTGCGGGTCGCCTTGTTCATCACCTGCGTCAACGACACGCTCTTCCCCGGTACGGGGAAGGCGACGGTGACGCTGCTCCGCCGCCTCGGCGTCGACGTCGCGTTCCCCCGGGCGCAGACCTGCTGCGGGCAGATGCACGTCAACACCGGCTACCGCGAGGAGGGCGTACGGCTCGCGCGCCACTTCGCGGACGTCTTCGGCGGCTACGACGCCGTGGTCGTGCCCTCGGGCTCGTGCGGCGCCATGGTGCGCGAGCAGTATCCGAAACTGGCGCCCGCCGCCACCGGCGCGGTGGTGCCGAAGGTCTACGAGCTCTCCGAGTTCCTGATCGACGTGCTCGGCGTGACCGACGTGGGGGCGTACTTCCCGCACCGGGTGACCTACCACCCCACCTGCCACTCCCTGCGCGGCCTGCACCTGGGGGACCGGCCGCTGCGACTACTGCGGAACGTCCGGGGCCTGGACCTCGTGCCGCTGCCCGGCGCCGAGGAATGTTGCGGCTTCGGCGGCACCTTTGCCGTGAAAAATCCTGATATCTCCGCCGCGATGTGTGCTGACAAGGTGGGAAATGTCATGACCACGGGGGCGGAAGTCCTGTGCGCCGCCGACAACTCCTGCCTGATGCACATCGGGGGAACGCTCACCCGTCAGAAGACCGGAGTCAAGATCATGCATCTGGCCGAGATCCTCGCCGCGACGGAGGTGACGGAGCCATGACCCGCACCTTCCTCGGCATGCCCGCCAGCGCGCTCCAGCGGAGCTTCCCCTCCAACGCCGCGAAGGCCGTACGCGACTCGCAGTTGCGGTTCAACCTGCGCAAGGCGACGCACACCATCCGCGACAAGCGGGCGAGCGTGGTCGGCGAGCTGCCCGACTGGGAGGAGCTCCGCCAGGCCGGCAAGGCGATCAAGGACCACACCCTGCGCAACCTGGACCGCTACCTCGTCCAGCTCGAGGAGGCGGTCACCGCCGCGGGCGGCCACGTCCACTGGGCCAGGGACGCCGACGAGGCCAACCGGATCGTCGCCGGCCTGGTCAAGGCCACCGGCGAGACCGAGGTGGTCAAGGTCAAGTCGATGGCCACCCAGGAGATCGGACTGAACGAGGCCCTCGCGGCCGAGGGCGTCACCGCGTACGAGACCGACCTGGCCGAGCTGATCGTCCAGCTCGGCGACGACTGGCCCTCGCACATCCTGGTCCCGGCGATCCACCGGAACCGCGCGGAGATCCGCGAGATCTTCCAGGAGCGGATGGGCGAGTGGGGCCGCCCGGCGCCGGAGGGCCTGACCGACGAGCCCCGCGCGCTCGCCGAGGCGGCCCGGCTGCACCTGCGGGAACGCTTCCTCTCCACCAAGGTCGCGATCTCCGGTGCCAACTTCATGATCGCCGAGACCGGGACCCTGGTCGTCCTGGAGTCCGAGGGCAACGGCCGGATGTGCCTCACCCTGCCCCGGACGCTGATCAGCGTCGTCGGCATCGAGAAGCTCCTGCCGTCCTGGCGCGACCTGGAGGTCTTCCTCCAGCTCCTGCCCAGGAGCTCGACGGGGGAGCGGATGAACCCCTACACCTCCACCTGGACCGGGGCCGCCGAGGGTCAGGAGTTCCACCTCGTGCTCCTCGACAACGGCCGCACCCACGTCCTCGCCGACGAGGTCGGACGCCAGGCGCTGCGCTGCATCCGCTGCTCCGCCTGCCTCAACGTCTGCCCGGTCTACGAGCGCGCGGGCGGCCACGCGTACGGATCCGTCTATCCCGGGCCGATCGGGGCGATCCTCACCCCCCAGCTCCGCGGCCTGGATTCCGAGCTGGACCGGTCGCTCCCGTACGCGTCGTCGTTGTGCGGAGCCTGCTACGAGGTGTGCCCGGTGGCCATCGACATCCCGCAGGTGCTGGTCGATCTGCGGGCCAAGGCCCGCCACCCGCGCGCCGAGCGTCTCGGCATGGCCGCCGCCGGGTGGATCTTCAACCGGCCGGAACGGCTGGCGCGGGCGCAGCGGGCAGGCGGGAGGTTGCGCCGGTTCGTGCCCAAGCGCCTGCCCGGTCCGATGTCGGCCTGGACCGATACCCGCGACATACCGGATATCCCTCGTGAATCGTTCCGTGGCTGGTGGGACCGTACCGGCGGAGGCGACCGATGAACTCGCGCGACCTGATCCTCGCCCGCGTCCGCGGCGCCGTCGCGGGCGCGCCCGACGTCGAGGTTCCGCGCGCCTACCGTGGCGTGACCGGCGACGCGACCGGCGGCGCGACCCCGGCAGGCGGTGACCGCCTGGTCGACCTGCTCGCCGAGCGGCTCCGCGACTACCGCGCGATCGTCCACGTGGTGCCCGAGGCCGAGATCGCCTCCGTGGTCGAGGAGGCGCTCACCCGCAGGAAGATCGGGCGCCTCGTCGTGCCGCACGGCCTCCCATCGGCCTGGCTGGAGCGTGAGCCGCGCGACCGTGAGCCGTACGACACGGTGGGGGACGATCCCGAGCTGAGCGCGGCCGACCTCGACGGCGTGGACGGTGTGATCACCGGATGCGCCGTGGCGATCGCGGAGACCGGGACGATCGTCCTCGACGCCGGGCACGGCCAGGGACGGCGGGCGCTGACGCTGCTCCCGGACTACCACCTGTGCGTGGTCGGCGCCGGGCAGATCGTGGCCGGAGTGCCGGACGCCGTCGCCCGCCTGTCCCCCGAAAGGCCGCTGACCTGGATCAGCGGCCCGTCGGCTACCAGCGACATCGAGCTCAACCGGGTCGAAGGCGTGCACGGCCCGCGGACCCTCGAAGTCGTGATCGCCCGCTGACGACCACGACGCCCGCGATCAGAACCTGAGCACCGCGCCGACACCGTCGGGAGAGTCGAGCTCCGGCACGAACCAGAGCTCGGCGCCGGTCACGGCGACGGCGCGGGCCAGCGCGGCGTCGGCCCGCTCCTCCATCGGCAGCTCGACGCCCAGGTCGCTCAGCTCGCCGGGATCGGCCGCGAGCTGGTTCCCCTCGGGACCGATCCACAGCGTGGCGTCGGCCGACGGGTCGTCCCGCAGCAGCAGCGTCCGCACCCGCCCCTCGCGCAGCGCCCGCGCGGTCTCGGCCAGTCCGGTCGCGTACGGCCCCGCCTGGTAGGCGGCGAGCAGCGCGGCGCCGCCCTTGCGCACCCACGCGGCGAGGGCGCGATCCACCTCCGCCTGGAACGGTTCATTCGCGGATCCGGGAGCGCGGCTGCCGCGCTCGGCGACCACGACGCGCCCGGCCGTGTCCTTGCCGAGAGCCTCCATGATCATGTGACGGGTCTGCGGTTCGCCCGCCAGCACGATGACCTCCGCGCCGATGCCGTGCGACTCCTTGTCGATCACCTCGGCGGTCGCGACCGCGTTGCGCCGCCAGGTCTCCTCGGCGTCCCGTTCGTACCGGGTCTGCGACCATCCCCCCTGGCCGGTCTTCTGGATGGGCCAGTCGGCGGCCTCGACCGACAGCTCGCGTTTCGGCCCGCCGCAGGAGATGATCACGTCCGCGCCCGCATGGTCGGCGAGCACCTGGAGATGCGGCACGGTCTCCCCGCGCTGGGCCAGCATCGGCATCACGTGCGGCAGCGGCGACCAGCGGGCGATCTCGCGCCGGGGCGGCGCGGCCAGCGATTCGGTCAGCGCGACGGACGAGCCCTCGGCGAACACGGCGCGTCCGGGCGCGGCCTCCACCGGGTCGTTGACCAGCTCGCCGACGGGCTCGCGAAGCTCGGGCGGCGCCCCCGCCTTCGCCAGTTCGCCGTCGAGCCGCCGCCAGCGCAGCTCGACCGCGCTCGCCGCGTCCTCGGTCGTACGGGCCGTGTCGAGGTAGACCGAGATGAAGGGCCCCCGGCGCTCGTACAGATGACGGAGTGAGTCCAGCCTCACGGGGTCTCCCCTCACCAGCGGTGGCGTTCGACACCGAGTCCGAGAGCCTCGGCCACCTCGCCGACGTTGTGGAACTTGAGCTCGGGAAGCTGGCGCACGGCCTCGATCACCGCGTCGGGAGCGCTTTTCGTCTCGGCGTGGGCCAGCAGGTTCTCGCGGTTCGCCGGATATTCGGCGTCGCTCAGCCACTTCGCCAGATTGCTCCGGCGCTCGACGTCCGCGGGGGTGATGCCGGAGGGCGTTCCCGGCTCATGCCCGGGAGGCCGCCGGCCCGGCGACAGGTCCTCCTCGGCGCGCTGCGTCGGCTCCGGCTCCTTCCACTCTTCCGCGTGAGTCGTGCCGCCGCCTCGTGTGAGACCCTCCGTCTCATGCTTCTGCTCGTCGTCCACGCGGGGGCCGTGCTTGTCGCTACCGCGTTGGATACTCATGACCTCACCTCCCGAATCGGGTCATGTGGAGGCCCGTACCCGTCCCGTCCCCCCCAAACATCGCATTCGGAGGGAATCCGTGTTTGACGAGCGCCTCACGATCACGACGGAGAGGCTCGTGCTGCGGCCCTTCGGCCCCGGCGACGCCGGGCAGGTGAGCGAGATCATCAAGGAGCGCGGGCACATCACCGGGTTGCCGCCCGGCGCCCCCGGCCACCCCCTCGGCATCGCCCCCTGGCTCTCCCAGGGGGTGCACGAACTGTGGCGCTCCGGCCAGGGCATCCACCTCGCGATGGAGGCGAGGGGTGTGATCGTCGGGGCCATCAGCCTGTTCAAGACCCAGTGGGGAGCCGGCACCACCGAGGTCGGGTACGGCGTGCGCCCCAACTACCGGGGGCGGGGATTCGCCCCCGAGGCGGTCCGGGGTCTCACCGAACGGGTGCTCGGCGCGGGGGCGCTCCGGCGGGTCGAGCTGCGCGCCAACCTGGACAACACCGCCTCCATCCGGGTCGCGGAGAAGGCCGGGTTCACCCGGGAGGGAGTGCTGCGCGGCGCCGGGTTCGAGGACGACGGCCCGCACGACCTGGTGGTCTTCGGCCTGCTGCGCGGCGACGGCCGTACCGTCTTCGACAGCCGGCTCGGCGGCGAGCGCGTGCTCCTGCGGCCGTTCGCCAAGCGGGACGCCTTCGACGTGCTCGCTGCGGTCACGGAGGACCCCGAGATCGGCCGCTGGATGCCCTGGGCCGCCGGCTACACCCTCGAACGAGCCGTGGAGTGGTGCACTCGCCTGGCCCACACGAACGGCATATCCGGCGCCAACTTCGCGATCGAGCCCCGGGACGGCGGGCGGCTCGCGGGGGCGATCGGCGTACAGCGGGCCGACCGGGAGCGCGGCGACGTGGAGGTGGGGTACTGGACGTCGCCATGGGCGCGGAGGCTGGGCTACGCCACCGAGGCCACGCGGATCGTCACCCAGCACCTCCTGACCCTCGGATTCCATCGTGTCCAACTGGTCGTCGCGACCGGCAACCACGCCAGCCGGGCGGTGGCCAAGAAGGCCGGATTCGTCCAGGAAGGCGTCCTCAGACAGGCCGTTCCGGTGCCCGGAGGGCGGTCCGATGCCGTAATGTTCAGTGTGCTCAAAGGGGAAATGCAATGAAATTTCCTACGTTCGGAGCGGCTACCAGCCGGCTGATCGTCTCGCCCTCCTGACCTCTGCCTACGGCGCGAGCAGTGCCCGCCGTCGGCACCGTCGGCTATCCTCGCGAGCCGGATTACAAATCCGCAGGTCAAGGCATAGGAGATCAGGCAGATGAAACCGCCGCTGCTGCTCGTCGGGCACGGGACCCACGATGAGACCGGCGTCGCCGAGTTCGGCAGGTTCGTCCATCGGCTCCGCTGCCGGCTCGACCGGCGCGTCGCCGAGGTCACCGGAGGCTTCATCACGAAGGCCAGGCCGCAGCTCAGCGACTCCGTTTCCTCGTTGATCGCGCACGGTCACCACCACGTCATAGCGCTGCCGCTCAGCCTCACGGGCGACCGCGAGGCCCTGGGCGACATCCCCGGCACGATGGCGCTGGAGCAGGAGCGCCACCCGACGCTGGAGTTCGACCTCGCCCGGCCGCTCGGCCCCGACCCCCGCGTGCTCGAACTGCTCGCCGAGCGGCTCGCCGACGCCCAGGCCGACATGCCGCGGCTCGTCACCGACGAGACCCCCGAAGACATCGATCCCGCCGAGACCGCCGTGGTCCTGGTCGGCCACGGCGCCGCCGACCCCGCCGTCAACGCCGAGGTGCACCGGGTCTCCCGGCTGTTCTGGGAAGAGCACGCGGCCGACATGCTGACCGTCGAGACCGCCTACGTCTCGCACAACAGGCCCGGCGTCCCCGGTGGCCTGGAGCGCTGCCGCAGACTCGGCGCCAAGCGCGTGATCGTCCTGCCGTACCTGCTGTTCGCCGGTGGCGTCCTGGAGCGCATCTGGGCCCAGGCCCTGGCGTACGGCGCGAACCACGAGGGCCTGGACATCCGCTGCGCCGAGGTCATCGGCGACTGCGAGGGTCTGGCCGACGTCGTCATCGACCGGTACGAGGAGGCCCTGTCCGGCGCCGCCGACCCGGAAGCCTGGACCGCCCGCCGCCGGTTCACGCAGGCACTGGCCGTCGAGCGGATGACCAGGGACGAGCCAGAGTCGGAGATCCCCACCCCCGTCTGACATTGGAGTACACGCGTGACACCGCTTGATGAGACGATCTCGGCGATCCGCCCGGCCGACCAGGACGCCATGGCACGGGCCAGGGAGCACCAGGACCGGCTCACCAAGCCGCGCGGCGCGCTCGGCGCGCTCGAGGACGTCGCCGTACGGCTCGCCGGAGCCGCGGGCGTCTGCCCGCCGCCGATGCCGGTGCCCGCCGCGCTCGCGATCTTCGCCGCAGACCACGGCGTCCACGCCCAGGGCGTCTCCCCGTGGCCGCAAGAGGTCACCACCCAGATGGTGGCCAACTTCCTGGCCGGAGGGGCCGTCGCCAACGCCTTCGCCGCCTCGGCCGGCGCCTCAGTGACCGTGGTGGACGTCGGCGTCGCCGCCGACCTGCCCGCCGCGCCCGGCCTGCGCGCCCACAAGATCGCGTACGGCACGGCCGACCTGTCCGCCGGCCCCGCCATGACCACGGAGCAGGCCGCCGCCGCCCTGCGGGTGGGCGTCGAGGTGGCCGGGGAACTGATCGAGGCCGGCGCCCGCTGCCTGATCACCGGGGACATGGGCATCGCCAACACCACCGCGTCCGCCGCGCTCATCTGCGCCTACACCGGCCGTGACGCCGCCGAGGTGACCGGACGCGGCACCGGCATCGACGACGCCACCCACCAGCACAAGATCGGCATCGTGCGCCGGGCGCTGGAGGTCAACCGACTGCGGGCGGCCGACGGGTTCACGCCGGAGCGGCCCGAGGACGCGCTCAGGGCGCTCGCCGCCGTCGGAGGGCTGGAGCACGCCGCCATCGCCGGGTTCATCCTCGGCGCCGCCGCGGCGCGGGTGCCGGTCATCCTCGACGGCGTGATCGCCGGATCCGCCGCGCTCGCCGCCGTGGCCCTCGCTCCCGCCGTCGCGGGCTACTGCGTCGCGGGACACCGCTCGGCCGAGCCCGGCCACGCGGCCACGCTCGACCACCTCGGCCTGCGGCCGCTCGTGGACCTCGAACTCCGCCTCGGCGAGGGCACCGGCGGCCTGCTCGCCCACCCGATCGTCAGCGCCGCCGTACGCGTGATGCACGAGGTCGCCACCTTCGACTCCGCCGGTGTGACGGAAAAAGAGGGATGACGGCTCTGCCGTAGGATCTACCGCGCGGACGTCGGCGTCCGCCCCGTTCGACGAAGCCTGATCCGCTGAGCCGCCGGTCACCGGTCAACCGGTAAATTTGCCTCCTAACAGAGCACGCTTGACGCATTAGGGAGATAGGGGTCATGGCGCCCTACCTGCTTGGCCTTCGCCTGGACGGACGGCGGGTCCTGGTCGTGGGCGGCGGCCGCGTCGCCCAGCGGAGGATCCCCGCGCTGCTCGACGCCGGGGCGTCGGTCACCCTGGTCTCGCCCAGCGCCACCCCGGCCCTCGACGACCTGATCGCCGACGGCCGGATCACCTGGGAGCGCCGGCCGTACCAGGTCGGCGACTGCGATGCGGCATGGCTCGTGCACGTCTGCACCGACCGGCGCGAGGTGAACACGGCGGTCGCCGCCGAGGCCGAGGCCAAGCGCATCTGGTGCGTACGCGCCGACGACAAGGAGGCGTCCGCCGCCTGGACGCCCGCGAGCGGCCGGGTCGGCGAGATCGGCGTCGCGGTCACCGCCGGGGGCGACCCCCGCAGGGCCGCCGGCATCCGCGACGCGGTCGTCAACGCGCTCAGGGACGGCACGGTCGACGCGCGGCGACACCGCGGCAAGCCCGTCGGCGTCGCGCTCGTCGGCGGAGGACCGGGCGATCCCGGCCTGATCACCGTCCGCGGCCGCCAGCTCCTCGCCCAGGCGGACGTCGTCGTGGCCGACCGGCTCGCCCCGCGCGGCCTGCTCGACGAGCTGTCGCCCGACGTCGAGCTCATCGACGCGGCCAAGATCCCGTACGGTCGCTACCTGGCCCAGGAGCGGATCAACGAGCTGCTGGTCGAACACGCCAGGCAGGGCAAGTTCGTCGTCCGGCTCAAGGGCGGCGACCCGTTCGTCTTCGGGCGCGGCGGCGAGGAGATGATCGCCTGCGCCCGCGCGGGCATCCCGGTCACCGTGGTTCCCGGCGTCACCAGCGCGGTCGCGGTGCCCGCCGCCGCCGGCGTGCCCGTCACGCACAGAGGGGTCAGCCAGGAGTTCCACGTGATCTCCGTCCATGTGGCGCCCGGCGACCCGAGATCGACGGTCGACTGGGCGGGACTGGCGAGATCCCAGGGAACGCTGATACTGCTGATGGGCGTCGAGCGGATCGCGGAGATCGCCGACGCGCTCGTACGAGACGGACGTTCGCCGGAAACTCCCGTGATGGTGGTGCAGGACGGTACTCTTCCCACCCAACGAGCTCTCGCCGCCACGCTCTCCACGGTGGCGGAGCGCGCGACCGCGACCGGGATACGGCCACCGGCGATCGTGATCGTCGGCGAGGTCGTCAGAGTCGGCCAGGAGATCGAGATGGTGCGAGCGGAGCGGATCCCGTGAAATCGGCTGCCAGGAAGACGCCCGACAACGGGCCCGTCGACCGGTCCGGCCACGCCGAGAAGAACGAGGAGCAGGCCATCGATCACACCGATGAGCATCCGGAGACGCCGGGGGAGCAGACCGTCGCGTTCCGCCCCATCCGGGACACCGACCCCTCCGACGGGGGACGGTCCGGAGGGGGACAGGGGGGCGCGACCGGCTCCGCCGTAACGGCCGCCGGCCATACCCGTCCGGAATGGGACACCGGTGACAGCTGGGATGGCTTCACGGTGCGACCGGCCACCCCCGTCGGCGGTTCCGCCGCGGACACGGGCGACCGCTGGGACGCCTTCGCGGCCAAGGACACCAGCGGTTCCGAGGTGACCGGCGCGGGCGAGCCTGACCGCCCCGGCATCGGTGACCGCACCGCGTGGGCCACGCCGGGATGGGACGCCTTCGCCGCGCAGCAGCCCCGGCGGACGTCGCCGCTCGGTGGTCACCCCGGCACACCGAGAGCCGCCGGCCCGCCGGAGCCGCCCCGAGCCCCCGCCCCGTCCGTCCCCGAGAGCGCCGAGCCGAAGAGCCCTGGATCTGAGCGCCCTGGATCTGAGCGCCCCGTGCCTGGGAGCCCCGTGCCCGGGAGCCCCGTGTCTGGGAGCTCCGCGGCGGGGGCCCCGGCGGGGGAGTCGTCCGTCTGGGACGCGTCCGCGCGCGAGATCCTCATCCGGCAGACCCCGGGGGGCGAGCCGCCCGTCTGGGACGCCCCCGCTACCACGGACGGCTCCGCCGAGGAGGCCCCGGAACGAGGGGGCTCGCTCTGGGATGCCGCCTCCACGCGCAAGCGGCCGGAGGATTCGGCGGAATGGGACGCCTTCGCCCCCAGACCCGCTTCGAGCGCCGTGCGGGACGGCGTCGCCGCGCCCGGAGCCGCCGACGTTCCGGACCCGGCCGAGGTGGTGAGCGCCGGGTTCGCCGCCGTGGCCGAGGACGTTCCCGGATGGGACGCCTTCGGCGCGGTCAGGTCGTCCGACCCGGCCAGGGCGTCCGCCCCCGCCGACGCGCCTCACGCGATCGACGAGAGCGTCGCCGAGGAACCCGCGAGCGGTGAAGAGGCCGCGAGCGGCGAGAACACCGGTTCCGAGATCGTCGGGATGCCGGACACTCCCGCCGAGCCCGGTGCGCCGGCCGACTCCGGTGTGGGCGCCGTACCCACGGACCCGGAAGGCGACCACGGTGACGCGGCGGAAGGCGCGCTCATCGAGAGCACGTCCGAGGCGACCATCGGGGACGACGCCGAACCCGCGGTGAGCACGGTCGACGGCGCCCCGCACGACCCGGGCACCGAGCCGCCCGCGCGTGCCGATCACCCGCAGGACGCCGAACTGCCGGACGACGCCGCGCAGGCGAGCGCGGTCGAGGAGATCGGGTACGCGGCGGGCGCCGAACATGTGGTGAGCGCCGGCGGCGCCGCCGTACACGAGGGAAACCCGGACGAAGGCGCCGAGCCTACGCCCGGCGACTCCGGCGACTCCGGCGAGTCCGGCACGACCGGCACGGATCTGACCGGCATCGACGTGTCCGGTACCGACGCGATCGGCGCCGACACCCGCGAACCGGACGCTGAGGGCGTCGAGCCCCACGATTTCGGCAGTGCCGACGTCTTCGATGCCCCGGATGTCCTCCGTGACGTCGAGCGGCCGGAAGAGGGCGGGCGGTTCGGGACCGACGGGTGGACCGGACAGGTCGAGGACACCGAAGTCCCCCCGGACACCGAAGCCGTCCAGGAGATCGACGTCGCCCTGGTCGCGGCCGAGCCCGGGAACGTCGACGACACCGAGGACGTCGAGTGGCGCGAGGCGATCGAGGAGCCTGGAGCACCCACCGACCTCCAGGAGACCGCTGAAGGGCCGGACGACCTTTCGGACGACGAGCGGGCCGGGCACACGGAGCGCGCTGGGTCCACCGAGACCACTGAGTCCACCGAGAACAGCGGGTACGACCCGCACACCGAGTACGCCGAGGACGAGCCGGAGGAGGCTCCGGAGGGCCGGGTACGCGCGGTCCCGCTGCCGGATCCGGTGTCCGCGGCGCTGACGGAGTCGCTCGACCAGCTCCGCGTGGCGGTCGAGGACCTGCACTTCGGCCTGGACGTGCCGGGGGCGGAGGAGGCCCGTAAGGCGCAGGCCGCGGTGCTCGCCCAACTCGAGGACTACGTCATCCCGCGCGTGCACATGAGCACCGCCCCCGCGTTGATCGTCATCGCGGGCTCCACCGGGGCGGGCAAGTCCACCCTGGTCAACACGCTCGCCGCACAGCGGGTGAGCGCGACGGGGGTACGCCGCCCCACCACCGGAACGCCGGTGCTCGTCTGCCACCCCGACGACCACGAGTGGTTCGCCGAGGGTGACCTGCTCGGCGGGCTGACCCGGCTGGACCGGCCCGCCAAGGGCGCGGGCGTGGACAGCATCGTGCTGTCCACCACCGAACGGCTTCCGCCGGGCGTGGCGCTGCTCGACACGCCGGACATCGACTCGGTCGTCGAGGAGCACCACGAGATCGCCCACCGCATGCTCGACGCGGCCGACCTGTGGGTCTTCGTGACCACCGCGTCCCGGTACGCCGACGCGCCCTCGTGGAACCTGCTGCGGCTGGCCAAGGAACGCGGCGCGCGCCTGGTCATCGTGCTCTCCCGGGTGCCGGCGAAGTCCCGTGACGTCATCGTGAAGCACTTCGGCCGGATGCTCGACGAGTACGGCCTTGCCGACGCCGTGCGGTTCGTGATCAACGAGACGGCGGTCACCGACGGGCGGCTTCCCGACAAGGAGGTCACCGAGCTGCGCATGTGGCTGGCCGACCTCTCCGTGGACGACGAGCGGCGGGCGGCGGCCGTCAAGGCGACCCTGAACGGCGTCCTGGACAGCTTCAGGACCCGGGTGCCCGCCCTGGCCAGGCATCTGGAAACGCAGGTGGCGCTGCGCGCCGATCTGCGCTCCGACGTGGACGCCGCCTACATGGGCGCGCTGGCCGACATCGACGAGGCCACCAGGAACGGCTCGCTGCTCCGTGGCGAGGTGCTGGCCCGCTGGCAGGACTTCGCGGGATCCGGCGACCTGATCCGCACCCTGCAGCTCCGCAGGGGCGGCAAGGGCAACCCGCGGGGGCCGCAGCGGTTGCGCGCGCTCAGAGAGGCGATCAGGACCGCGCTCGAAAGCATGATCAACTCTGCTGGTCAGCGGGCCGCGGAGGAGGTCGTCGCGCGCTGGCGGCAGCGCGCGGGCGCGGGCGACCGGCTGGCCCTGACCCCGGGCCTCGGCCGCTCCTCCGACGACGCCGTACAGCGCACCTCGCACGCGATCGGCGCCTGGCAGGACCACGTGACCGAGCTGATCAGAACCGAGGGCGTGACCAAGCGGTCGGTGGCTCGGCTCGTCTCCTTCGACGTCGAGTCGCTCGCCCTGATCTTCACGGTGGGTCTGCTCGGATACGGCACCACGGATGTGTCGTCCGGGCCGGGGACCGGCGCGCTGCCGCAGCGGCTGCTGCGCGGGCTCCTCGGCGCGGAGTCGTTGCGGAGCATCAGCGCGAAGGCCCGGAGCGACCTGCGCGCGCGGATCGGCATGGTCTTCGACGAGGAGACCCTGCGGTACGTGGACGCGCTCGACGGCGCGGGAATCCCGGACGAGGCAGCAGCCACCCGCCTGTACCAGGCGACGTACAACCTCGAGGTCGCACGATGACTGCCAGCATCACCGACGTCCAGCACGCCCTGGGGGCCCGGCTCGCCGCCCTCGCGCGGATCGTGGAGCTGGGCACGGGCCGGGCCGACCAGGCGTCGCTCACCGAGAGCGCCCAACTGCTCGTACGCGCGGGCGACCGGCTCAGGCTCTCCCCGGACCACACGGTGGTCGCGCTCGCCGGAGGCACGGGCAGCGGCAAGTCGTCCCTGTTCAACTCCGTCTCCGGTCTGGAGCTGTCACCCACCGGAGTGCGCAGGCCGACCACCGCGCGCACCCACGCCTGCGTGTGGGGCCTGGACGGCGCCGGGCCGCTCCTGGACTGGCTGCAGATCCAGTGGCGCCACCGCTTCGCCCGCGCCAGCGCGCTCGACAAGGGCGAGAGCCCGCTGCACGGGCTCATCCTGCTCGACCTGCCCGACCACGACTCGATCCGGGCGCTCACCGACACCGAGGCCGACCGTCTGATCAAGGTCTCCGACCTGGTGGTGTGGGTGCTCGACCCGCAGAAGTACGCGGACGCCTCTGTGCACCGGCGCTACGTCACCGAGCTCGCCGGGCACGACGCGGTGACGGTCTTCGTGCTGAACCAGTCCGACCGGCTGACTCCCGAGGAGCGGGAGATCTGCGTGGCCGACCTGCGTGAGCTGCTCGCCGACGAAGGCGTCGGCGGCCCGCGGGTGGTCGTGACCTCCGCCCTCACGGGGGACGGCGTCGACGATCTCAAGGCCGTGCTCGCCGAGTCGGTCGCCGCCCGCCGCGCGGCCTTCCAGCGGCTGGAGGCGGATCTCGACCGGCTCATGGTGCCCCTGGCCAAGGACGTCTCCGACATTCCGCGCGTCGAGCCCGTCGTCGACGACGCACGCCGCGCGGGGCTGATCGACGCCCTGTGCGACGCGGTCGGCGTCTCCGCACTCGGCGAGGCCATGGAGAACGTGTACGGCGTCCGCTCCGTCGACTGGGTCGGCTGGCCGTACGCGCGATGGGCGGCCAGGCTGCGGCCCGACCCGCTGAGCAGCCTGCGGCTCGGTGACGTGAAGGAGGAGATCCGCAGCCTGGTGGGCAGCGCCGTCAGCGCGCAGCCCGCCGAGGTGGACAACGCCGTGCAGGCTCTGGCGGACGGGCTCACCCCGGGCATGCCGGAGGTCTGGCAGGCGGGCGTGCGCGACGCGGCACGGTCGCGTTCCGCCCAGTTGCCCGCGACCCTTTCCGATGAACTGTCCCAGATCGCCCCGCCTCTTGACCGGGTGCCCGGCTGGTGGTGGCTGCTCAAGATCTGGCAGTACCTCCTCGTCGTGCTGTTCGTCGCGGGAGTCGCCTGGGCCGGGTCGATCCTCGCGTACGGCGTGCTCGACCTGGGCAAGGCGCCGGCGGAGATCCTCGGTGACGTCGGAGTGCTGCCGTGGCTCGCGCTGATGATCGCCAGCGTCCTCGGCCTGGGCGCGCTCTCCGGCATGGCGAGCAGGAACTTCGTCGTCCTGGGGGCCGCGAACGAGCGGGACCGCCTGGAGAAGGACATGCGCCGCCGGGTGTCCACCGTGGCCGAGGAGATGGTGATCGCGCCCGTCGAGACCGAGCTGCGGCGCTACAACGACTACTTCGGAGCCGTGGCCGCCGCGTCCCGGAAGTAGCCGGACGCGACCGCGGCGAGTCGTCCCCAGGCCGCCGGTTGTCCACAGAACCGGATTCGGCGGCGGGGGATCGGGCGGGGGCCGGTCAGAGTGAGTCCCGGTGTCCGGCGAGGGTCCGGACCTGGGAGGCACCTGATGAGCGACATCTACGTCACGCTGAGCGGCAACGTCGCCGCCGACCCCCGGCAGTACCAGTTCCCCGACGGCTCGCGGGCGACGACGCTGCGGCTCGCGGTCAACCGCAGGGTGCTCGATCGGCAGACCCAGACGTGGACCACCGAGGACACGACCTACTACATGGTCCGCTGCTACCGCGCTCTCGCCGACAACGTCGCCCAGTCGGTGCGCAAGGGCCACCCGCTGGTCGTGTACGGCAGGCTCCGCATCAAGCAGTTCGAGGACCGGCAGGGCGAGCAGCGATTCTGGGCGGAGATCGAGGCCACCTCGGTCGGGCATGACCTCAAATGGGGCATCGCGACTTTCGAGAAACCCGCTCGATCCTTCGCGGCGATGCCCAGCGCCGCCGAACGCCGCGGCATGGAGGAAACCACCCGCGAGTGGGAGCTCAGAGCCGTCCAGCACGTGAGCGAGCAGGCGCCGCACGCGGACGAAGCCGGATCCCGCTCGGGTGAGGAGGCCCCTCGGCCGGACGATGCCGCGGCGCACGCGGAGGACCGCTCGCCGTCTGGTGAGAAGGCGTTGGGTGACACGGCGCCGGGTGACATGGCGCCGGGGTCGGGGGAGTACGCGCCGTGGCCGGTGGAGACCGTGTCCGAGACGCTGGCCGCGTGACGCGGAGAGTCAACTGGTGGGGAGGGCATCGGCCGTACAGGGCCGGTGCCCCAACAAGGAACGTCCGGGGATCGGCCGATGGCGACATCCGCGTCGCTGCAAGAGCACCCTCGTCAGGTCCAGGTCACACCCCGCACCATGGCTGCTCCCTTCCCACACGGCCCCCTCGTGAAGGAGCGGTTACCTCGTGAGTCCGTCCGGACACCCGGACAGCCCGACTGCCCAAGGTAGCGGTTCCCGTCGCGTGACGCACACTCCGCAACTATTGTGTTACACATCGTGAGACGCTGGAGACAGTGCAGGGATGCGTGGGGAGACGGGATGACGGCGCCCAGCCAGACCTCGGCCACACCGCGGGACGGATCGCCCTCGCGGCGCGGTCGGTGGCCCCTGCTGGGTCAGCGCCGTCCCCTCATGGCCTACTTCTGCGGCATCGTCGCGCTGGACCTGGCCGCGATCGCGTATCTCCTGTCGGTCACGACCTTCCACATCTCCGACGTCGCCGCGTTCGCCGCCCTGACGGGGTGCGGTGCCGTCTGCATCGAGGCCACACGCCGGCTGGGCATGCCGGCCGGCGTGTCCCGCGACCTGCTGTCGGCCTGGTGGCTTCCGGTCGTGCTGCTTCTCCCGCCGCTGTACGCGCTGCTCGCCCCCATCCCGCTGCAGATCCTTTTGCAGGTGCGCGTCCGCGCCACGGTGGCCTACCGCAGGGTCTTCAGCGCCGCGGCGATCGGCGTGGCGGCCTGCGCCGCCTCGGTGGCGTTCCACGCGTGGATACCCGTGCCCGCCGAGCTGTCCAGCGGCCGGGCGCTGCCCATCATGGCGGCGGTGGCCTGCGCCGCGATGTTCACGATCCTCAACACGGCTCTCATCGCCGTCGCCGTGCGGACCGCCGATCCCGACACCCGGTGGCGTGAGTTCGTCTGGAACCGCGAGAGCGCGCTGCTCGACACGGTGGAGCTCTGCCTGGGCGTCACGGTCGCCATCGCGTGCGGACTCAACCTGGCCCTGCTTCTGCTCGCCCTGCCGCCAGTCGTGCTGCTGCAGCGCAGCCTGCTCCACGCCCAGTTGCAGGCCGCCGCGCGCACCGACCCCAAGACCGGGCTGCTCAACGCCGCGGCCTGGCAGCGCGAGGCCGACACCGAGATCGTCCGCGCCCGGCGCACCGGTGAGACGCTCGCGCTGCTCATCGTCGACATCGATCACTTCAAGCGGGTCAACGACACCTACGGCCACCTCGTCGGCGACCAGGTGCTGATCGGGGTCGCCGCCACGCTGCGCAACCAGTTGCGCGACTACGACGTCGTGGGCCGGTTCGGCGGCGAGGAGTTCGTGATCCTGTTGCCGCGCGCCGACGTCACCGAGGCCAGGCGGGTGGCCGAGCGGCTGCGCTCCCGAGTGGGCCGCATGGCGGTCCCCGCCGACCACGCCATGGTCACCGTGACGATCTCGGCCGGGGTGGCGGTCATGAACATGCACGGCCACGACCTGATCGAGCTGCTCGCCGCCGCCGACCTCGCCCTCTACCGGGCCAAGGAGCTCGGCCGGGACCGCATCTGCCTGCCCGCGCGCCCGACGGCCCCTCCACCCCGCTCAGGGGACGAAATCACCGGCTGAAGCTGCCGTGGGTGCCACTACCCTTGGAGACATGCCGGAGTACATCTACACGATGCAGCGCGTGCGCAAGGCGCACGGTGACAAGGTGATCCTCGACGACGTCACGCTGTCCTTCCTGCCCGGAGCCAAGATCGGTGTTCTGGGCCCGAACGGCACGGGCAAGTCGACGCTGCTCAAGATGATGGCGGGGTTGGAGCAGCCGTCCAACGGAGACGCGCGGCTGATGCCCGGTTTCACGGTCGGCATGCTGCAGCAGGAGCCCCCGCTCAACGAGTCCAAGACCGTCCTCGGCAACGTCGAGGAGGGCGTCGCCGAGACCAAGGCGATGCTCGACCGCTTCAATCAGATCGCCGAGCAGATGGCCACCGACTACAGCGACGAGCTGCTGGAGGAGATGGGCAAGCTGCAGGACGCGCTGGACCATCGCAACGCCTGGGATCTGGAGAGCCAGCTCGAGCAGGCCATGGACGCGCTCCGCTGCCCGCCCGGTGACGCGGACGTCACGCAGCTGTCCGGAGGCGAGCGCCGCCGGGTCGCGCTGTGCAAGCTGCTGCTCGAGCAGCCCGACCTGCTGCTGATCGACGAGCCCACCAACCACCTCGACGCCGAGAGCGTGCAGTGGCTGGAGCAGCACCTGGAGAAGTATCCCGGGACCGTTCTCGCCGTCACCCACGACCGTTACTTCCTGGACAACGTGGCGGGCTGGATCCTGGAGCTGGACCGCGGTCGCTGCTACGCCTACGAGGGCAACTACTCCACCTACCTGGAGGCCAAGGCCGCCCGTCTCAAGGTCGAGGGCCAGAAGGACGTCAAGCGCAAGAAGCGCCTGGAGGAGGAGCTCCAGTGGGTCCGCTCCAACGCCAAGGCCCGCCAGACGAAGAGCCGCGCCCGTCTCCAGCGCTATGAGGAGATGGCGGCCGAGGCGGACAAGTACCGCAAGCTCGACTTCGAGGAGATCCAGATCCCGCCGGGCCCGCGCCTGGGCACGACGGTGATCCGGGCGGAGAAGCTCTCCAAGGGCTTCGACGACCGCATCCTCATCGACAACCTCTCGTTCGACCTGCCGCGCAACGGCATCGTCGGTGTCATCGGTCCGAACGGCGTCGGCAAGACGACCCTCTTCCGGATGATCACCAACGGCGAGACGCCGGACGACGGCTCGATCGTGGTCGGCGACACGGTCAAGATCTCGTACGCCGACCAGAGCCGGGCCGGCATCGACCCGAAGAAGAACGTCTGGGAGGTCGTCTCCGACGGGCTCGACCACATCAAGGTCGGCAACGTCGAGATGCCGTCCCGGGCGTACGTCGCGGCGTTCGGCTTCAAGGGCCCCGACCAGCAGAAGCCCTCGGGCATCCTGTCCGGCGGCGAGCGCAACCGCCTCAACCTCGCCCTGACCCTCAAGCAGGGCGGCAACGTGCTGCTGCTCGACGAGCCCACCAACGACCTCGACACCGAGACCCTGTCCAGCCTGGAGAACGCGCTGCTCGACTTCCCGGGCTGCGCGGTGATCACCTCGCACGACCGGTGGTTCCTCGACCGCATCGCCACGCACATCCTCGCGTGGGAGGGCGGCTCGAACTGGTTCTGGTTCGAGGGCAACTACGCCGACTACGAGAAGAACAAGGTCGAGCGGCTCGGCGCGGAGGCGGCCCGTCCGCACCGCGTCACCTACCGCAAGCTGACCCGGGACTAGAAGCGTCCGGCCGGCGCCGCCGCGACCCCCGCCCGCGGGCGGAGTTCGCGGGTGGAATACGGTTTCCGGTGTGTCCGGACAACCTCTCTCCGACGGCGCCGGTCGTGCTGTCCCTCCTGCCGATCGTCGACATGTCTTCCACCGCCAGGTCCGCTTCGCGGACATCGACAGCCTCGGCCATGTCAACAACGTGCGGTTCTTCGACTACCTCGAAGACGCCCGGCTGGGCATGCTGTTCGTGGACCCCGTCCGTGAGGGCGGCCGTTCCCATCAGGGTCTGGTGGTCGCCCGGCACGAGATCGACTACCGCCGTCCGCTGACGTTCCGGCCGGACCCGGTCCGGGTGGAGACCTGGGTGACCGAGATCAGGCCGTCGCGGTTCACCCTCGCCTACGAGATCAAGGACGACGAGGAGGTCTTCGTCCGGGCGCGGTCGGTGATGGTCGCCTACGACGTCGCGGGCGCCCGTCCCCGCAGGCTCACCGAGGACGAACTCGCCTACCTGAAGCGCTTCTCCGTCGAGGACTGACGTCAGTCCCGCAGCAGCCACGCCCCCGTATCCGGCGGCAGCAGGGCGCCGTCCAGCGGGCCGCTGGAGATCAGGACCCGGTCGTGGGGCGGGAGCCGTACCGGCTCGGTGCCGCAGTTGAGGGCGGAGATCAGCCGCCCTCGGGACAGGAACAGGGCGTCCGCGGGGGAGTCCGGCCAGGTGACCGTGTCCGGCAAGGTGCCGCGAAGGGTACGGCGGGCGGCCAGGGCCCTGCGATAGAACCACAGAGTGGAGTCGGGGTCGGCCGTCTGCCGCTCGGCGGTCAGCCCGGCCCAGTGCGCGGGTTGCGGCAGCCATGTCCCGCCCGGCCCGAACCCGTACGGCGGGGCGGTGCCCGACCAGGGAAGCGGGACGCGGCAGCCGTCCCTGCCGGGCATCGCCCCTTGTGTCCGGAAGAAGACGGGGTCCTGGCGAACTTCGGGGGGAAGGTCCTTTATCTCAGTTAGCCCTAATTCCTCCCCTTGGTAGAGATATGCCGACCCGGGGAGGAAAAGCATCGTCAGGAGGGCGGCGCGTGCTCGGGCCAGTCCGGCCGACGGGGCCGCCCCCTCGGCGTAGCGCGTCGTGTGCCGTACGACGTCGTGGTTGGACAACACCCACGTCGGAGCCGGCATCGCGGTGAGCGTGGCGTCGATGACGGCGCGGAACGCGGTGGCCGACCAGGGCGCCTCCAGCCAGGCGAAGTTGAAGCTCTGGTGTAGTTCGTCCGGGCGTACGTAGAGGGCGAGGTCCTCGGCCGAATCCGTCCAGACCTCGCCCACGGCGGCGCGCTCGCCGGGATAGGAATCGAGGAGTTCGCGCCACTCGCGGTAGACCTGGTGCACCTCGGGACGGCTCCAGATCGGCGACCGGGCACCGAATCCGATCGTGGTGTCGGGCAGTCCCTCGGCCTTGTGCAGGCCCATCGCGACGTCGATACGGAAGCCGTCCACGCCGCGGTCCAGCCAGAACCGCAGGGTGGTGAGGAAGTCCTCCCGTACCTCGGGGTTGTTCCAGTTGAAATCGGGCTGTTGCGGTGCGAAGAGGTGGAGATACCACTGGCCGTCCGGCAGGCGGGTCCACGCGGGTCCGCCGAACACCGAGAGCCAGTTGTTCGGCTCCGTGCCGGGGCGTCCGGCGGGGGAGGACCGGAAGATGTACCGATCCCGCTCGGGTGACCCCTCCGGCGCGTTGAGGGCCTTCTGAAACCATGGGTGGGCCGCCGAGCTGTGGTTGGGGACGATGTCCACCATCAGCCGCAGTCCGTGGTCGTGCGCGTCGGCCACCAGGTCGTCGAAATCGTCCAGCGAGCCGAAGAGCGGGTCGACGTCACGATAGTCGGCGACGTCATAGCCGCCGTCGGCCATGGGGGAGCGGTAGAACGGCGTCAGCCAGATCGCGTCGACGCCCAGGTCGGCGAGGTAGGGCAGGCGGGCCCGGATGCCGGCCAGGTCGCCGATCCCGTCACCCGTGGAGTCGGCGAAGCTGCGGACGTAGATCTCGTAGACGACGGCGTCATGCCACCAGGGGGTTTCACGCATGCCTCATCGCTGCCCCGCGGCCGCGCGGGTTATGCGTTCATCATGCTGTGCGCGGCGTAGACGAGGTAGCGCAGCAGTTGCTCCTCGTGCTCGGGGGCGAGCTCCAGCGAGCGCACCGCGTCGTCCATGTGCTTCAGCCAGGCGTCCCGTTCCGCCTCGCCGATCACGAACGGCACGTGCCGCATGCGCAGCCGCGGATGGCCGCGTTCCTGACTGTAGGTGTTGGGGCCGCCCCAGTACTGGATGAGGAACATGCGCAGCCGGTCCTCGGCCCCCGCGAGGTCGTCTTCGGGGTACATCGGGCGCAGCACCGGATCCTCGGCGACGCCTTCGTAGAACCGGTGGACGAGCCGCCGGAACGTGTCCTCGCCTCCGACGGCCTCGTAGAAGGTTGTCACCGCTTCAGCCTAGGCCAGTTACCCGCCAGTAGGTTCAGCCGGCGAAGACCATGCTCTTCTCGTCGAACGCCCGCTTGATCCGGATGCGCAGCTCGCGCGCCACGTCGGACTGCTGAGCGGGAGCGGTCTTGACGCTGATCCGGAAGATGACGGCCTTGTCGGAGATCTGCTCCAGGCCGTAGACCTGGGGCTCCTCCACCAGCAGGACGTCGCGGTACTCCGGGTCCTCCCACAGAGTGGCGGCCACGTCCTTGAGCAGTTCGCGCACCACCGAGATGTCCGCCTCGTACGGCACGGGCACGTCGAGGACGGCCCGCGACCAGCCCTGGGACTCGTTGCCGACCCGGCTGATGGTGCCGTTGCGTACGTACCACACCTTGCCGTCGGCGTCGCGGATCCTGGTGATCCGCAGGGTTACGGCCTCCACGGTGCCGGTCGCGACGCCGGTGTCGATCACGTCGCCGACGCCGTACTGGTCCTCCAGCAGCATGAACATGCCGGCGATGAAGTCCTTGACCAGCTCCTGCGCGCCGAAGCCGACCGCGACGCCGATGATGCCGACGCTGGTGAGCAGAGGGGCGAGCTCGATGCCCAGATTGGACAGGATCATCAGGGCGGCCGTGCCGAGGATCACGACCGAGGACAGGCTCCGCAGCACCGAGCCCATCGTCTCGGCGCGCTGTCTGCGGCGCTCGGTGAGGATCGCGGTGCTCGCCTCGCTCGAGTTGAGCGACCTGTTCCTGAGTCGCTCCGGCAGGACGCCCTCACTGGCCCGCAGGGTCACCCGGGTGATGAGCCGGTGCGCGACGCTTCGTACCACGAGAGCGACGGCGAGGATCAGGCACAGGGTGAGCAGGGCATCGATGATCCCGGCGACGAGCGGAACCCAGGGGTACACCCCGTCGGGGAAGGACGCGTTGAGGATCGAGCAGGTCAGGCCCTTGCCGCTCTTGCATGCCTCCTTCAACGCGGTCGCCGAGTCCTCCATCGTGTCGAGAAAGTCGCCCGTCGGGGACGGTGTCGGAGTGGGCGCGTACGGGAACACGAGGTGGATCCCCCCGGATCGGTTCGGTCGGCAACGGGCAGGTAAACCTAACTCATTCTGCAGACCGAACCGGCCGCCGTCACATCGCCGGGGAAGGCGGATCGCCCCGCCCGATCGCGAAGGAACGGGCGGGGCTTTCACTGCGACGTACGGCAGGGCCGGCGCGCGCACCCGGACGCGCGCGCCGTGCCGTTCTCCGGGAGGGGATCCCCCTCGATGGCCGCCCGGTCCGGCCTGTGCGGCCGGACCGGGCGGCGGCATGTCGTGTACGGCCGCGCCTGCCGTACACGAGGATGTGGGGGCCGGGGGTGCACAGCGTCCCGGGCGAGCCGTGTCTCCACGGCCGGCCTCACGGGCCGCTCCGCACCGTGCACTCCGCCGGCCCCGCGCAGCCGCGGTGCGCTATTCACTCACCGCGGCGAGCACTCGGGCGACCTTGCGCGCCGCACCGGCCGGGTCGTCCGCCCGGTGCATCCGCTCTCCCCAGGACCACCAGTAGTCCGCGGCCCTGCACACGACGTTCTCGGCGAGGCTCGTGGCGTTCGGATTGATCACCCGTACGAAGGGGCGGCCGGACTGGGTGCGCACGACCCGGGCGAGAAGGCCGCGAGAGTCGAGTTCGGATACCAGGAGTTCCAGGCGCTGGAAATCGTCCTCCTCCACTTCGGTGTCCTCCTTGGGGTTCGACTGAGCCGATGCGCCGGGTGAGTGTCCCCGCACATTCGGTCCCGGTGGGTCAAGATGACTCACCAAGCATGAACGGGTCAACGAGGCCGGCCGTCTCAGCGGATAGGCAAACCCCCAAGCAGGTTGAAGAAAACCACCTGCTGAGGGACGATCCTTAGTCAGCACGTTCAAGCGCTTGTCCTGGCCGCGCAAATTCTGGTCCATCATTCATGTGTAGTCGCAGCGCGACAGACACGTTACGCTGCGTCAGCAGATGAGGACCCTTCGGGACACGCGATCGGCAATGCGCGGCCGACCGCGAGAGAGGGGCCGGGATGTCCGGCAGGCAGCACAGGGAGACAGAGATCGCACGGCAGGTCCGGGCCCGAGGCCTGGCCGCCGGGCGAGGCTTGGCTCTGATCGCCGACGAGATCCACATCGCGTGTGGACCGAAGTTCGGCACGACCAAGATCAAAGCGCACCGCCTGTCGAACGGCATCGCACTCGCGGATGTGATCGAACAGGTACGGGCGCTCTTCGAGCGGGACGGCAAGTCCGTCCCCGGGATCGGCGAGACACTTCTGTCCGCCTACGAGTCGGGGCTGAAGAAGCCCGGCCCGGAGTACCTCCACTACCTGTGTTCCGTCTACCGGGTGGAACCGGCCGCTCTCGGCTACGAGGGCCCGTGCATCTGTGGCCACGGCCACGGCATGCCCGGCACGGTCCGCGGCTGCGACTTCGAAGAGGGAATACCTGACACTTCCCCCAATGTGCGTGAGCTGTGGATACAGCCGGACGGCGGCAGCCCTTCCGCGGACGGGGGCGAGGAGGACGAGAACGTGCTACGGAGGACGCTGCTGAAGCTCCTTGCCGGCACCGGCGGTGTGACGCTGAACGACCAGGTGCTCGGTGCGGTGGAGAACATTCGACGGCACATGGACGAGACGATGGCCTCGGCCTCCGTCTCGCCCGCCATGCTGGACCAGTGGGAGCAAACGACCACCGGCTTCGGCAGGCAGTACATGAACACGCCACCCTTACGCCTGCTCTGCGACGTGCTGCTGGAGTACTCCACAGTGCGCAAGGCGATGGAGCGGCGCCAGCCGGTGGACGTGCAGGAACGGCTGTGCCGCATGACGGCGCAGCTCTCCGGGCTCTGCGGCATGATCATGATCGACCTGGGCGACCACCGCATGGCCCGGTCCTTCTTCCGCACCGGCCGCACCGCCGCGGACGAGACGGGCGACCGCGCGCTGCGCGCCTGGGTGACCGCTCGCGAGGCGCTGGTCCCGCTCTACTACGGCGACCCGCGTGAGGCCCTCACGCTGGCCAAGAAGAGCCGGGACATGGCCGGGCAGACCCCCTGCGCGGCAAGGACGATGGCGCCGGTCGTCGAGGCCAGGGCACTGGCCATGATGGCCGGCAGCACCGGCGCGAAGAAGGACGTCGTCGACCAGGCCAAACGGGCGCTCACCCGGGCCAGGTCGGCGTTCGCGCAGATGAGCAGCAACGACCAGGAGGACCCGGCCTTCGGTTACACCGAGCGCCAGCTCTACTTCTACCAGGGCGACGTCCTGGTCAAGCTGGGGCAGACGCTGGAGGCCGACCTCATCCTGGAGCAGGCGCTCGGCAAATACTCCGGTGAGGACCTGCTCGACCAGACCCTGATCCGGTTCGACCGCGCCCAGTGCCGCCTGATCGAGGGCGAGGTCGAGGAGGCGCTCGACATGGGCCGCAGTGCCATCGAGGCGATCGAGCGGGACTATCGCACCGAGCTGGTGATGCGCCCGGCGTACGACCTGCTCAAGGCGGTCCAGGCGAAGTACGGCGAGAGCCCCGCACTGGCCTCGTACCGCGAATGCCTCATTCCCGCCCAGCTGGACATGAGCGAGGTCGCCACGATCGCCGAGCAGGACAGGCAGCAGACGTGACGGGGAAGCTCCGGATCCGGCGATATCGCTGGTCCGACCTGGACGAGGTCTGGGCGTTGCACCAGATCAGCCTCGCCCAGGTCGGCCTGGCGCCGGGTGACGGCGTCTACTACGACGACGACTTCCCACGGATCCACGCGGTGTACATCGTCGACCGGGGCGAGTTCCTGGTCGGCGAGGAGCCCGGCGGGCGGATCGTCGCGATGGGCGGCCTGCGCCGCATCGACGACGAGACCGTGGAGATGTGCCGGCTCCGGGTCCATCCGGAGTTCCAGCGCCGCGGATTCGGCGCGATGATCCTGGAACGGCTGGAGGAACGCGCCCGCGAGCTGGGCTACTCCCTTCTGCGCGGGGATACCACCCTGCAACAGGGCGCCGCCATCGAGCTCTACCGGAAGTACGGTTGGCGCGAGGTCCGGCGTGAGGATCGCGGCGGCAGCGTGGTGCTTTATGGAGAGAAATACCTTACTCCTGTTGTTTCGCCGCAACTAATCAGATAAACCACCCTGCCGGGCCTTGCGGATTACCGTTTTGTGCCAATACTTGTGCCTTGTCACGGAAAAGAGGCACGATGAAAAAGATCATTGTCCGCAAGCCCGGCACGGTGCGGCTCACCGGAACGTCGAGTGTGATTCACAAGGGGTGACGGGGAACTCCCGGCGGAATTCCCGCCATATCTGGGTTCGGGGGACACTTTCCCGCGATCGCCTGGCCGCCCTCCAGGCCCTGGAACTGCCTTCGCCCGTGGCGCCCGTGATCAACGGGCATCGACGGCTGCGCGGGCCGTACACCATCGGTGGCGTGGTGCTGCGCGCACTCGTCCCGGCCGCGCTGGAGCGTTCCCCGGACCTGGTGGCCGCGCACAGCGTCGAGATCCGGGCCGTCGCTCCCGATCTGCGGCGACTCGTGCGGGCCCGCGAGGAGTCCATCGGCGCGCGCCTGCACGAGGACGAGCGGATCCTGGTGCCCGCCCCCCGCCGGACCCTGCGCCTCGCCAACGGCATCGCCGAGTTCGTGAGGGACTGTCTGCAGGGGCCTGGCGCGCTGCGCGTCGACAACATGCATGAGGCCGACCCCACCGACCGTGAACTGCTGGCCGTCCTCATGCGCAGGGTCCCCGACCTCGTCGTGGCGCTCGGCGCTCCGGAGCCGCCCGTCAGGTGGAGCGAGGAACTCGTCCTGAGGGCCGCGCCTCCGGTGGACGGGCCGCCCGAGGACTACATCGCCTCGGACGGCACCACGGACGATCCGGAGGCGTACGCGGCCTATCTGGCGCTGCCACCCGGCGACCGGGCCAGGGCACACGATCGGAGGGCGGCCGAACTCTCCGACGACCACCTGCTGGGTGCGGTGCCGTACCACCGTGAACGGGGAAGCGATCAGGACGCCGCGGTGTCCGCGCTGTGGGCGGCGGTTGACCACTGCGTCGGCGAGGGGTTCCTGCATGCCGTGGCCGAGCTCGGCCCGCGCGGGCTCCGACTGGCCGCGCCGGGTTCCGACCTCTGGTGGCGTTTCACCCACCGTACGGCCACCGCGCTGGCCGGGCTCGGCCGCCGCGACGAGGCGTTCGAGCTCTACGAGTCCGCCCGGCGGACCAGCGTGGACCCCGCCGTCCACGCCGCGGCCGCGTACGGCACGGCCATGCTCGACGCGCGCGACCCCGACCCGGCACGGCGTGACCTCGGCAGGGCCACGGGGTGGATCAACGAGGCGATCGCGGTGTCGGCGCTGCTGCCCGATCGCCGGGAGAGGGCGTTCAAGCTCGGCTTCGACCGCAACGGCCGCGCGCTGATCGAGCTGCGGCAGGGCCGGATCGAGGAGGCCATGCGCCTGGTGGAGTCGGCGATCGAACTCGCCGAGCGGGATCTGCCGCCGGAGGCGCATCCCCTGCACCGGATGGTCCTCTTCGCCAACCGGGCCCAGCTCCTGGCGCGGTCCGGCCGGAACGCCGACGCTCTACGGGACTTCGATCGGGCCATCGCGATCGATCCCGGCTTCCCCGACCACTACCTGGACCGCGGCAACCTGCTGCTCGCCATGGGCCGGCCGGACGACGCGCTCGCCGACTACGAGACCGCGATCAGGGTGAGCCCGCCCCTTCCGGAGGCGTACTACAACCGGGCCGAGCTGCACCTGTCCTGCGGCGACCTGGATCGTGCCCGCGCCGATCTGGACCACGTGCTGGAGCTGGACCCCGTCTTCCTGGACGCCTACGTGAACCGCGCGGGTGTCCTGGCGATGCTCGACGAGCACGAGGCGGCTCGGCGGGACGTCGAAGCCGGCCTGGAGATCGATCCCGGCAACCCGCATCTGCACGGCGTGCTCGGCCAGATCGAGACCGCCGCCGGGAGGTACGCCGAGGCGCGCGCGGCGTTCGACGCGGCGGTGGCGCGGGATCCGGCGATCGGCGGCGCCTGGGCGAACCGGGGGATCCTGCGCTACCAGACCGGTGACCTCGAAGGCGCCGTGGCGGACCTGACGCGGGCCATCGAGCTGGAGGAGGACGCCGCGCTGTACGCCAACCGGGCCATCGCCCTGCGTGACCTGGGCCGGTTCGACGAGGCGAAGGCCGACCTGGCGCGGGCACATGAGCTCGACCCGACCACGGAACCCGCCGCCGAGGTGGAGAACTGAGCCGCCGCCCGACGAGCGGTATCATGCTCAGTTCGAGGCGAGAGCGCCAAAGAACCCAAGGATCAAGGCATGACTGCTGACTATGTGCTGACCCTCTCCTGCCCGGACCGCCCCGGAGTGGTCGCCGCCGTCTCCGGGTTGCTCGCCCGGCACGGCTGCAACATCACGGAGAGCCAGCAGTTCGGCGACCCTGTCGCCAACCGCTTCTTCATGCGCGTCCAGTTCACCGGTGGTCTTCCCCTCGACGACCTGCGTACGGCCTTCGCCGCGCTGACCCCGGAGTTCGGCATGGATCTCCAGCTGTTCGACCAGGCGGTCAAGCCGCGGGTGCTGGTGCTGGTCAGCAAGTTCGACCACTGCCTCAACGACCTGCTCTACCGGGCGCGCTCGGGGCTGCTGGACATCGAGATCGTCGCCGTCGCCTCCAACCATCCCGACCTGCGGCCGCTCACCCAGTCGTACGGGATCGACTATCACCACCTGCCGGTCACGCCGGAGACCAAGCCGCGGCAGGAGGCGGAGATCCTCGCCCTGGTCGATCACTATCAGGCCGACCTGGTGGTGCTCGCCCGCTACATGCAGGTGCTCTCGGAGGACCTGTGCGCCAAGCTGGCCGGACGAGTGATCAACATTCACCACTCGTTCCTGCCGTCCTTCAAGGGCGCGAAGCCGTACCACCAGGCCTACGCGCGCGGCGTCAAGCTGATCGGCGCGACCGCGCACTATGTGACGCACGACCTGGACGAGGGGCCGATCATCGAGCAGGAGGTCGCGCGGGTCAACCACACCCACTCACCCGACGACCTCGCCGCGATCGGCCGGGACCTCGAACGCCAGGCCCTGGCCCGGGCGGTCCGGTGGCACGCCGAGCATCGGGTGCTGCTCGACGGCCACAAGACCGTCATCTTCCCCAGGTAGCCCCGGCCCTCCCGGTCAGACCAGCCCGGTGTGCCGGGCCAGGAAGGCGAGCTGGTCCGCCACCAGCTCGACGGACCGGCTCACCGCACGCGCGCCGTGCCCGACCTCGGTCTCGTTGCGGAGCAGGACCGGCCGATCGGCGGCCTGGGCGTGCTGCATCGCCGCCGCCATCTTCCAGGCGTGCAGCGGGTGGACCCGGGTGTCGGAGCCGAAGACCGTGAACAGCGTCGCGGGGTAGGCGACCCCCTCACGGACGTGGTGGTACGGCGAGTAGCCCCAGAGCCAGCCGAACTCCTCCGGCACGTCCGCGGAGCCGTACTCGACGTTCCAGGTCGCGCCGAGCCCGAACTTCTCGTAGCGGATCATGTCCAGCAGCGGTGCGGAGCAGACCACGGCGGCGTACAGCTCGGGCCGCTGGGTGAGCGCGGCCCCGACCAGGAGACCACCGTTGGAACCCCCGGAGATCCCGAGCCGGTCGGCTGTGGTCACGCCGGTGGCGATCAGGTGCTCTGCCGCCGCGTGCAGGTCGTCGAAGACGTTCTGCTTGTCGCCGAGCATGCCGTCACGATGCCACTGCTCGCCCTGTTCCCCGCCGCCGCGCAGCTGGGCGATGGCGTAGACCCCGCCAGCCTCGACCCAGGCCAGGATCGCCGCGGAGTAGCCCGGGGTCATGGTGATCCCGAAGCCGCCGTAGCCGTACAGGATGGTGGGCCGGGGGCCGGAACCGTCACGGGAGATCACCAGCATGTGGACCTCGGTGCCGTCCTTGGACCGGTAGACCACCTGCTCGGTGGTGACCGAGGGCACCTCCACCGCCCCCGGCGAGGCGGCCCAGAGCGTCGTCTCGCCCGTACGCGCGTCGAACCGGCGGATGCTCGGGGGCGTGGTGTTGTCCGTGTAGGAGAACCATGCCTCGTGGCCGCCCTCGGGCCGCTCGGTGATGCCGCCGATGGAGCCGAGCCCCGGGGTCGGCACCTCGCCGATCCGGACGCCCGTCTCCAGCGAGTGGATCGAGATCTCGGAGATGGCGTGCCGGGTCCAGCCGACGAGCATGACCGGCTCGTCCAGGTCGTCGAGGATCGCGAAGTCGGAGAGCACGGCCTCGGGGTCCTCGGGGATGAGGTCCCGCCAGTTCTCGAACGCGGGGGTCTCCGGGGACGTCACGCAGATCCGGGCACGCGGCGCGTCACGGTCGGTGAAGACGTACAGCCGGCCGTCGCGGCCGAAGTACAGGCCCGTCTGCGCGTCGACGTCCTCCTGGACGGTGACCAGTTCGGGCGCGTCGTACGGCGTGGTGGACAGGTCGGCCACCCACAGGTCGTTGCGCGGGGCCGTGCCGCGGGACGCGGAGACGGTCAGCCAGCGTCCGTCACGGGAGACCGAGACGTTGTAGTAGTTCGTCTTCTCCAGCCCGTCACCGAAGATCAGCACGTCGTCGTCGGGTGAGGTGCCCACCCGGTGCAGGTAGACGCGCCGGTGGAACTGCTCCTCGCCCTCGGGGACCTCGGACGGAGCCAGCTTGCGCACGTAGTAGAACGCCTCACCGCCGGGCAGCCACGCGACGGGGGAGTAGCGGCACCGGTCGATCGGGCCCTCGATGACCTCGCCGGTCGAGACGTCCATCACGTAGAGCCGCGACTCCTCGTCGCCGCCGACCGAGATCTGGTACGCGAGGCGCCGGCCCTCCTTGTCGGGCTGGTAGGAGTCCAGCGTTGTCAGCCCCGACGCGTCGAGCGCCATCGGATCGAGCAGCGCCCGCTCGCCCCGCTCGTCCGCGACGTACAGGACGGCGTGCTCCTGCTCCGGGGTGCGGCGCATGAAGAACCGCAGGTCGCCGCGCCACGTGGGCGGCCCGACCGAGCCGGACTTCAGCAGCGCGGCGACACGCTCGCGGAAGGCCTCGCGGCCCGGAAGCTCTGTGCTCTTGAAGAGGACGTCCTGCGCGTCCAGCCACTCCTTGGTGGCCGGATCGTCCGCGTCCTCCAGCCAGCGGTACGGGTCGGGGACGGAGGTTCCGTGCAGGTCATCGACGATGTCGTCACGCTGGGCGGGTGGGTAGGGCTGTCGGGTCATGCCTCGCACTTTAAGGCAGGTCGCCGACAGGAGCGTGCGGCTCGGCGGGAGTAAAAAGAGCCCCGAAAGGGGATAAACAGCAACAGGCGTCCCAATCGTGAACCTCGCTCGCGCTTTATGGGGTGGCGGATGGGCCGCAGCAAAGGCCACACTTTGGTGGAGGGCGGTGCCGTGGTGACCATCCGCTGGACCGTCCGGCGGAGGTCCCTGTGACGGAAGCACCCGGGTCCCAACCGACGGGACCACAACCAGGGCGCACAGCTGTGCTCCCGCGCCATCTCATCCCGGCTCCCGAGATGGCGACGGAGGTCGGCTGATGCGCCAAGTACTCCTTCTCAACGCCACCTACGAGCCGCTCACCACGCTGTCCCTGCACCGGGCGGTCATCCTGGTCCTGCGGGACAAGGCGGAGGTCGTGCACCGGGACGGCCGGGGCGCCGTGCTCCGCTCGGCGTCCCGCACGCTCGACGTCCCGTCCGTGATCCGGCTGAGACGCTATGTCCGCATCCCCTACCGGTCCCGTATCCCGCTCACGCGGGCCGCGCTCATGCGGCGGGACGACTTCCGCTGCGCGTACTGCGGCCAACGCGCGGAGACCATCGACCACGTCATCCCGCGCTCCAAGGGAGGCCCCCACACGTGGGAGAACTGCGTCGCCTCGTGTATGCCGTGTAACCACCGCAAGGCGGACAGGTTGCTGGAGGACCTGGGGTGGACGCTGCGCGTCGCCCCGGTGGTGCCACGCGGCGCCCATTGGCGGCTCATCGGAGCACAGCTCGACGGTGATCCGCAGTGGGCGCCCTACCTCGCCGAATCCGCCGCCTGACGCCGGATCCGGATGATCGACGGCCCGACCTGGACGTTCACCGCCGACGCGGAGGTGTACGCGGCGGCAGCCGAGCCCTGGCTGCTCCGTGACCCGGTGCGCAACACGGTCCTGCTGACCGTGCTCCGGGGTGTGCGGAGCGGCCAGTTCTCGGAGGATCCGCTCATGGCGTGGCGCACCGAGGGCGGCTCCGTGGAGGGGGCGGTCATCCATACCGCCCCCTATCCGCTGCTGCTCGGCGTCGTGCCCCTGGACGCCCTTCCGTCGCTGGCGACCGAGCTGATCGCCCTCGGCAGATCGCTGCCGGGCGTCACCGGTCCCCTCGACCAGGCGGAGGCGTTCGCCCGAGCCTGGTGGGAGCCGGAGCGGGGCCGCCGGTCCGAGCGCCTCTACCGGCTCGGTTCCCTCGTCCCGCCCTCCGTTCCCGGAGTCGCCCGTACGGCAGTCGCCGCCGACGCGCCGCTGGCGGCTCAATGGTTCCGGGAGTTCCAGGAGGAGGCCGACGTGAACGTGGCGGCCGATCCTACTCCCGTCGTCTCCGCCAGGATCAACAGGAACGAGCTCATGTTCTGGGAGGACGGCGGCCGTCCCGTCTCGCTCGCCGGAGTCTCGGCGCCCATCGCCGGAATGTCACGCGTGGGACCGGTCTACACCCCGCCGGCGCTGCGCCGCAGGGGATACGGCGCGGCCGTGACGCACGCCGTCACCCGTAAGGCGTTGGACGAGGGGGCCACCGAGGTTCTGCTGTTCGCGGACCTGGCCAACCCACCGTCCAATTCCGTCTACCAGGCGCTGGGCTACAAGCGGGTGGCCGACTACGCCAGTCTCCGCTTCCGCTGACGGCCCGGGGCTCAGACGGGCTGGGCCTCGCGCCGTCGGATGCCGGTCACCGCCGTGGCGCGGCGGTCGAGCAGCCCGGAGATCACGGCCACGCCGAGCGCGGTCGCGGCGAGCAGGGCGCCGACCCAGTTGGGTGCCGTGTAGCCGAGCCCGGCGGCGATGACCAGCCCGCCGAGCCAGGTGGCCAGCGCGTTACCCACGTTGAAGGCGGCGATGTTCACCGCGGAGGCGAGCGTGGGCGCGCTCCTCGCGTTGTCGAGCATGCGCGTCTGGAGTGGCGCGACCGTGGCGAAGCCGAATCCGCCGAGCAGGAAGATCGTGATCATGGCGGGAATCCGTGCCTGCGACGTGAAGGTGAAGATCCCGAGGACCACGGCGAGACCCGCGAGGGTGCCGTAGAGGCTCGGCATCAGCGCCCGGTCCGCGAGCCGCCCGCCCAGCAGGTTGCCGATCACCAGTCCGGCCCCGAAGAGCACGAGCAACCAGCTCACCGCGCCCTCGGAGAACCCCGCGACCTCCGTCATCATCGGCGCGATGTAGGTGAACGAGGCGAAGACGCCACCGAAGCCGAGTACGGTGGCCGCGACCGCCAGCCACACCTGGGGATTGCGGAACGCGGCGAGCTCCGCGCCGACGCGGGCCGTCTCCGGCCGCCGGCCGCTGGGAACGAGCACCGAGATGCCGATCAGGCCGAGGACGCCGAGCGCGGTCACGACCCAGAAGGTGGCACGCCAGCCGAAGCTCTGCCCGATGAAGGTCCCCATGGGGACGCCGATGACGTTGGCCAGGGTGAGGCCGGTGAACATCAGCGCGATGGCGCTGGCGCGCCGGTCCGGCCGGATCAGGTCGGCCGCGACGACGGAGCCGACTCCGAAGAAGGCCCCGTGGGTGAGAGCCGCCACGATCCGGCCGGCCAGCATGATCCCGTACGTCGGCGCGAGCGCGGAGAGCGCGTTGCCCACGATGAAGATCGCCATCAGGGCGAGGAGCAGGTGCTTGCGCCGCATCCGGGTGCCCAGGACCGTCATCGGCAGGGCGCCCGCGGCGACGGCCAGCGCGTACCCGGAGATGAGATACCCGGCCACGGGGATCGTGACGTGGAAGTCCGCCGCGACGTCGGGCAGCACGCCCGCGATGACGAATTCCGTGGTGCCGATGCCGAACGCGCCGATGGCCAGCGCGATCAGGGCGAGTGGCATGAGGCCCTCCAGTGCCGTGCGACAAGTACAGGCGCCGACAATAATTGCATGCGCCTGATATTTGCAAACGCGGGCTATTGTCGTTGTGGGCTATATTCGGGACGGCGGCAACGGGAAGGGAGGCGCAGGATGGCGATCTCGGATGACGCCGTGGAGGCCCGCGCGCAGGGCTGGCGCGTTCTGGCGGCGCTGCACGCCCGGCTGGAAAGCCGCATCGAGCGGGCTCTGCAGGCAGGACACGGGCTGGGGGTCAGCGAGTACACCGTGCTGGACGTGCTCGCCCGGCAGGACGGCTGGCACATGCGCATGCAGCAGCTCGCGAACGCGGTGGTCCTGAGCCAGAGCGCGACGACGCGTCTGGTGTCCCGGCTCGAGGGCCAGGGGTATCTCACCCGCTATCTCTGCGACACGGATCGGCGCGGCATCTACACCGAGGTCAGCGAGGCCGGCCGGAGGCTGCTCGCCGACGCGCGCTCGACCCATGACAGGGCGCTGCGCGAGGCGCTCGACGAGGCGTCCGATCTGCCCGAGTTGCGGCCGCTGGTCCAGGCGCTGACCCGGCTCGACACCACCGCCTGATCGAGGCCGTACGCTACGGGCATGCCTCGTTATGACTATCGCTGCCGTGCCTGCGGATCGACCTTCGAACTGAACCGGCCCATGGCCGAGGCGAACGCCCCGGCGTCCTGCCCCTCCGGGCACGAGGACACGGTGAAGCTGCTCTCCACCGTCGCCGTCACCGGCGGTGCCGCCGCCCCGCGTCCCAGCGGTGGCGGCGGCGGTTGCTGCGGTGGCGGTTGCTGCGGCTGACCGGCCCTACGCCGCCTTGCGGCGCTGGAACGGGAGGTACCGCTCGGGAAGGTGCGGGCGGGAGGGGAGGTCGGTGGGCTCGACCGCGACGATGCGGTCGAACCGGAACGCCCGGATCCCACCGCGCATGCGGCACCAGCCCACGAGGTACCAGTAGTCGCGGTGCGCCAGGCAGGTGACCGGCTCGATGTCGCGCGTGGTCATCCGTCCGGCGGAGTCGTGGTACTGGATCCGGATCACCAGTCGGGCGGTGATCGCATTGGCGATCACCCGCGCGCGCCTGGCGACGTCGGTGGCGAGCGGGGTGGTCAGGGTGGTCAGGGTGGTGGCGATGACGTCGTCGTCCAGGTCGAGGTGCTGGAACGCGTGGCGCAGCCCGCGGCGGGCGGTGACGGACTGCGGGCCGGCCCCGAGGTGGGCCAGGGACAGGGCCAGTGCGGCGAGCTCTGCGGTCGTCAGGGATCCGGTGTTCCTAATGACGTTGGCCATACCAGAATTTTAGATCTCAGGACCGACATTTTTCGAACGCGTTGTCGGCAGCGACGGGAATGTACCTCCCAAGAGACCCCGTACAGCCGGTCACTGAACGCCGAAGGGGATCGAGGTGGTCGCCTCGATCCCCTTCGGATGAACGTGAGCGGTGATGACCTGACGCGGCCCTAGCGCGAGAGCTGCGAGAGATCGCGCGAGGCGCCGGTGGAGGCCGAGGTCGTCAGCGCGGCATAAGCCTGGAGCGCGGCGGACACCGGGCGCTGGCGGTCACGCGGACGGTAGCCGCCGAGATCGGCGAGCAGCTTCTCGCGACGGGCGGCGAGGTCGCTCTCGGCCACCTTCAGCTCGATGGACCGGCCGGGGATGTCGATCTCGATGAGATCGCCGTTCTCGACGAGGGCGATGACGCCGCCCTCGGCCGCCTCCGGAGAGGCGTGGCCGATGGACAGACCGGACGTGCCGCCGGAGAAACGGCCGTCGGTGATCAGCGCGCACGCCTTGCCGAGGCCCTTGCCCTTGAGGAAGCTCGTGGGGTAGAGCATCTCCTGCATGCCCGGGCCGCCCTTGGGGCCTTCGTACCGGATGACGACCACGTCACCGGCGGTGACCTTGCCGGTGAGGATGCCGTCGACGGCGTCCTCCTGCGACTCGAACACGACGGCGGGGCCGGAGAACCTCCAGATCGACTCGTCCACGCCGGCCGTCTTCACGATGCAGCCGTCCGGGGCGACGTTGCCGTACAGGACGGCGAGGCCGCCGTCCTTGGTGTAGGCGTGCTCGGCGTCGCGGATGCAGCCCTCGGACCGGTCGAGGTCGAGCGAGTCCCACCGGGCGTCCTGCGAGTACGCCTTGACGGTGCGGACGTTGCCGGGTGCGGCGTGCCAGAGCTCGATCGCGTCCTCGCGGACGTCGGGAGACGTGGGATCCCAGGCGGAGAGGTAGTCGGTGAGCGAGGAGGCGTGGATGCTGTGCACGTCGCGGTGCAGCAGCCCGGCCCGGTCGAGCTCGCCGAGGATGCCGGGGATGCCTCCGGCGCGGTGCACGTCCTCGACGTGGTACTTGGCGGTCGCGGGAGCGACCTTGCACAGGCAGGGCACCCGCAGCGAGAGCTCGTTGATCTCCTTGAGGCCGAAGTCCACACCGGCCTCGCGGGCCGCGGCGAGCAGGTGGAGGATCGTGTTGGTCGAGCCGCCCATGGCGACGTCGAGGGCCATGGCGTTCTCGAACGCGTCGCGAGTGGCGATGCTCCTCGGCAGCACCGACTCGTCGTCCTGCTCGTAGTAGCGCCGGGCGATCTCGACGACCGTTCGGCCGGCCTCCTCGAACAGGGCCTTGCGCGCCTTGTGCGTGGCCAGGGTCGTGCCGTTGCCCGGCAGGGCCAGGCCCATCGCCTCGGTGAGGCAGTTCATCGAGTTGGCGGTGAACATGCCGCTGCAGGAGCCGCAGGTCGGGCAGGCGTTCTCCTCCATCTCGAGGAGGGTCTCGTCGCTCACGCTGTCGTCGGCCGCGGCGATCATCGGGTCGATCAGGTCGAGCTTGCGGCCGGGAGTCTTGCCGGCCTCCATCGGGCCGCCGGAGACGAACACCGTCGGGATGTTGAGCCGGAAGGCGGCCAGCAACATGCCCGGGGTGATCTTGTCGCAGTTGGAGACGCAGATCAGCGCGTCCGCGCAGTGGGCGTTGACCATGTACTCGACCGCGTCGGCGATGAGCTCGCGCGAGGGCAGGGAGTACAGCATGCCGCCGTGGCCCATCGCGATGCCGTCGTCGACCGCGATCGTGTTGAACTCGCGGGGGATGGCCCCGGCCTCGCGCACCGCGGCGGCGACGACGTCGCCGACCTCGCGCAGATGGACATGGCCGGGGACGAACTGCGTGAAGCTGTTGGCCACCGCGACGATGGGCTTCCCGAAGTCACTCCCGGCTACACCGGTCGCCCGGAGCAGGGCCCGGGCACCGACCATGTTTCTGCCGTGTGTGACCGTACGAGACCTGAGGGCTGGCATGACGTCGCTCCCATCGAAGACAGTGAGTCCTCAAATGGTACGGCCGCCGCCGGGGAAACCTGACCCTCAGCTCTCCGGATAACGGGCGGGCAGGACGCGCTCCGCGGCCCGGTAGATGGATTCGATCTCCGCCGTCGTGAGGGACTTCTCCCGCTTGGTGATCCACTTGCGGACCAGGCTGCCGGAGAAGACGTCCACCTCGCGCACGTTGAGGATCCGCCACGGGATGGCCGGCCCGTAGATCGCCAGTGAGGGGACCACTTGGATCTCGCGGCCGAGGGCCTTGCCGATCAGCTCGCTGGCCTGGGACGCCTCCCAGCGCGCCTCGTCGAGACGCGGTTTCTGGTTGAACGGCCCATGGAACAGCTTGCGGTGCGACTGCACCCGAACCGGCAGCCGCTTGTCCCACTTCTCGGAGTCGACGGCGTACACACCGGTCGGGCCGATCACGAGATGGTCGATCTGCGCGTCGCTGCCGGGGACGGCGCGGGCGTGGAGCGTGCGGTAACCGCCGCGTTCCAGCCGTTTGAGCTGGGCCTCGGTGCGCCGCTCCGCCGCCGAGGGACGCCGCCACGCCGGCACGGAGGAAACGCTCCTCGCGCGGTACGCGGTGTCGGCGATGGCTGCGACGATGGCGGCGGTGAGCCCGATGCGCCAGCCGCCGAGCAGGAACCCGACGACCACACCGGCGGCGAGGGCGATCAGAGCGCGCCGCCGAAGGTGGTGGTATTGGGGCTGCCGGACGAGACTCTTCAGCGAGGCCCGCTCCACCGGGGCGTATGTGGACGCAGGAGCTTCAGGCTGCGTCGAGGGTCGCTCTGACGACTGGTCACTCACCCAGATCGGTGACGTATCGTGACCGTCTTCTGGCGCTAGGCCGGTATCCACATCACTCACGGTAGTTGAGCTCTCGGCGGGTTGCCTAGTGTTGGGTGGTTCATACTTTTGTGGCTGGCTTCATCGGATTGGCGGGCCCGACAGATGGGTATCGTCTCTAGATATCTTCGCGCCGCGGGCCTACCGTTCGGTAGTGGCCCACATTCACGATCTTACTGCGCTGGAGCAGGCGGCAGCCGTACGAACCCGGGAACTGTCGCCGGTCGAGATCACCGAGCACTATCTGGAGCGAGCCGATCGGCTGGACGGCGAGGTGGGCGCCTTCGTCACCCTCACCGCGGACCGTGCTCTGGACGAGGCGCGCAAGCAGGAGGCGCGGGTCCTGGAGTCCACCGACCCGCCCCCGTTCCTCGGCGTGCCGATCCCCATCAAGGACCTCAACCTGGTGAAGGACGTGCCGATCTTCTTCGGCTCCGCCGCCTATGAGGGCTTCACCGCGCCCGTGGACGACAGCGTCGTCGAGCGGCTGCGCGAGGCCGGCACGATCATGCTGGGCAAGACGAGCACGCCCGAGTTCGGGCTGCCGTGCTACACCGAGACCGCCGTGAGCCCGCCGGCGCGTACACCCTGGGACCTGTCGCGGTCGGCCGGCGGGTCGAGCGGGGGCGCGGCCGCCGCGGTCGCGGCGGGTCTCGCCCCGGCGGCGCAGGGCAGTGACGGCGCGGGTTCCATCCGCATCCCCGCCTCGGTGTGCGGCCTGTACGGCATCAAGCCGACCCGGGGCCGCATATCGTTCGCGCCGATCATCCCCGACCTCGCGGGCCTCTCCACCAATGGCCCCATTTCTCGAAATGTCGCCGACGCGGCGGCGTTGCTGGACGTGATGGCCCACAACAATCCCGGCGACCTGTACTGGGCTCCGCCGCCGCAGCGCGGTTCCTTCGCGGCCTACGTCGGCGCCGACCCGGGCCGCCTGAGGATCGCGAGATACGCCACCCCGGTCGTGCCCGACGCGGACGTGCACCCGGAGGTGTTGGCCGCGTACGAGAGCGCGTCGGCGGTTCTCGAGTCGCTGGGACACGAGGTGGTCGACATCGCGCCGCCGTTCGGCCCCGACGTGGTGCCCGAGTTCGTGAAGATGTGGTTCACGTTCGCCTGCATGCACCCGGTGGCCGAGGGCATGGAGTCCCGGCTGCGCCCACTCACCGCGTGGTTGCGGGAGCGCGGGTTCGCGACCCCGGCGCCGGACTTCCTCAAGGCGCAGTCCGCCCTGCAACTCGCCACCCGTTTCGCGTTGCTCGTCACCGATGAGTACGACGCCGTGCTGACGCCCACCGTCACCCGGCCGCCGGCCCCGGTGGGCTGGTTCGAGGACGTGGACACGCCGGAGGAGACCTTCGAGCGGATGAAGCGCTTCGCGCCGTTCGCCGCCCCGTACAACATCAGCGGGCAGCCGGCGGTCAACCTGCCGCTGTACTGGACGCCGGATGGCCTGCCGATCGGCGTGATGCTGGCCGGCAGGTTCGGCGACGAGGGGACGCTCATCTCGCTCTCGGCCCAGATCGAGGCGTCCGTAGGAGGTTTCTGGGGCGAGCGCCGCCCGCCGATCTGGTAACACGCCGAGGGCGGCTCGACCCGCTCTCACGTGCGGAGTTACGTTGATGAGGTGCACAGTGCGCTTCAGATCGCCGGATTCCTCATCGGGGTGTCGATGGGACTGTTCCTGCTGATCACCGTGCTGGTCCTCGCGCTCGGGCGCCCGGCCAGGAGCCGGAGCGCCTCGGACGGGGTGGTCTGGTTCGGTGGCCCCGGGAAGACCGAGCACGGCGCCGACACCTCCATCCTCGTGCTCACCGGTCGGCCGCCGCACTGGCTGCCGTCCACCGACGTCCACTGGAGGGCACTGGCCAGGGCCGCGGAGCCGCGCGCCCATACCGGTGGCGCCTCCGCGGGGTGGTGATGGCCGTGCGGGCGCTGACCTCATTGCAGAACGACGACATCCGAGCCGCGCTGAAGGCCGCCGAAGCCCGCACCGGGCTGCGCTTCGCCGTCTACATCGGGCCGGCGGAAGGTCCGAGGCGGGAGCACGCCGAACGGCTCCACGCAGCGCTGGGCGAGGTCGCCGAGCGGGCCGTGCTCATCATGGTGGACGTGAACGACCATGGCCTGGAGATCGTGACGGGAGAGCGGGCCAGGAGGTTCATCCCGGACGGCGAGTGCCGCCTCGTGGCCGTCTCCATGGTGGGCGCCTTCGGCGCGGGCGACCTCGCCGGCGGTCTCGTCACCGGCATCGCCGGCCTCGCGGAATGCGCCGCGCGGGTCTAGCGCTCTTCGAGCAGCTTCACCAGGTGGGCCGACACGTCCGCCAGCAGCGTGGCCGGCCGTACGGGCGAGGCCGCGACGGCGGAGAACAGAGCCGGCAGGCCGGGCAGGGCGAAACCGTCCTCCTCGGTGGCCCGGTGACCGACGTCGTTCTTGTCCAGCGCCGAGCGGCTGCGCTGCCACGCGTCCAGGACCTCCTCGGGGGACGGCACGCCGAACCCGTGGCCGACCGGTGCCGCATGGCGCAGCCGTACGAGCGGGGTGTCGGCGAAGGCCAGCGCCACGCGGGCACGGAGCGCGAGATCGTCCGGGTCGGGCACCCAGTCCATGGCCGTGCAGGGTGTGCGGCATCGGGCGACGCAGGTGGCGAGGGCGCCGGCGACCTGGCTGTGCTGCCGGTCGAAGTAGGCGCGCCAGCCCTGGCCGGGTTCGAGCGCCACGCGGAGCGAGCGCTCGACCGCCGACTGCTCGGATCGGGTGTGGTCGCAGTCCCGGTCACCGATCGACCCGAACCTGCTGCCCGGCGCGCGCAGCCCCTCGGGCCAGCGCACGGGGTCGCCCGCGTGACCGAGGGCGGGCTCGAAGGCGAGCAGGGGGAGGTACTCGCTGGCGATGTGGACCGCCGAGATCATGGCGCTGAGGTCACGCCGCCTCCAGCGGATCTCGATCACTTCGAGGAGCAGCGCGTACGAGGGGCGCAGCGACTCCAGGGCGCCGCGCGGCTGCTCGCGGGGCGTCTGTGGCATGTGGCAGGCCCGGGCGCGGCGGCGCAGGTCGCCGGGGACGCTGCGGGCGTCGTTCTCGTCGGCGAAGTCCTCCGCGTCCAGGGTGAGCAACCGCTGGCCGAACTCGCAGACGGAGGCCACCGCGTCGGTGACCTCACCCGGACCGAGCACCTCGGGGACCAGCGCTCCCACATCACCGAACGAATACCGCTGCGCGAGCGCGATCAACAGGTCCCTGGCCGACTTCACCGAATCACCTTCTCATGGGCCGCCGTCACTCCTGTCCGGTGTCGAAGATCCGGACCTCTCCGAGGTTCTCCGGCGCGTCGATCCGGTGCTCTCCGGTGTCGTCGTACCTGGCCGTCCCTTGCAGCCGGGAACGCTCGACGACCTCGATCGCGTCGATCCAGCCGAGCTTCCTGCCGACGCGGGCGCGCACCTTCTCTCCCTCCGAGAGGGGATGCCACATGGCGGCGCTGATCCCGTACGCCTTGACCTCGCGAGCCCGGCCGTCGTCGATCGCGCACCAGTAGGCGTACTTGGGGTCGTTGTTGCCCTTGGTGCCGGCCTGGAACCGGCGGAGCCGGACGATCTGGCCCTGGATCTCGGCCTTCCCGGTAAGGTCCATGATCGCGTAGACCAGGGGTACACCCGCCACGACGGCGCCGACGGCGAGGAACCCGGGCTGGACGAGCGCGTCCGGCCACAGGTCGAGGGCGGACAGGACCAGCAGCACGATCCAGGTCCAGAACCCGGCGAAGAAGCCCGCGACCAGAGCGTAGAACAACATCGGCAGCGGCTCCCTCGCCCACAGCAGGCGCCGGGGGTAGCGGACGTCCACCACGTGCCACATGCCCCCGTAGTCGGACCAGGCGCGCCTGTCGTCCGCAGGAACGCTGACCGGGAGACTGGTCACGGCACGCGGCGCGAGGCCGAGCGCCGCGGCGTAGGCGAGGTGCCTGCCCCAGATCGTGACCGATGCGGCGGGCTGCTCGGAGAACCTTCCGGTGCCGGCCAGATGCTCGCGCACGCCCAGCCACTGTCCCGCGGCCTCGGCGCCGCGCCGCGTCCCGCGCTCGCCGTTGAGCCGGCCCATCAGCGCCACGAGCGCGCCGAAGGCCAGGATGCCCGCGCCCAGCCCGCCGTCGTGCTCCTTGTCGCTCACCGTCACGGCGACGGCGATCGCCACAGCGGGTACGGCCGCCGCCGCGGTCAGCAGCACGGCCTGCGCCCTGCTCCACCGGGATCGGGACAGGCCCTCGGCCCTGGCCTCCGCGATGACCTTCTTGCGGAAGCTCTTCCGCCACCGGCCGAGGTTCCGCGAGCCCTCGGCGAGCGCGCCGGTCGCCACCACGCCGTCGACGGCGAGTGATCGGACGTGGTCGTAGACGAGCTTCTCGTACGGCCTCAGGTCGCCGGGGTCGCGGCGGAGCCGTACGAGGGAGAGTTCGGGGCCGATCTCCTCGATCCGTACGGCGCCCCTGGCGGCGAGGTCGAGCAGCGTGGCCGAGGTGGCCTCGTCGCACAACCGCCAGTCGCCCGTGATCAGGTCGACGACGGCGGGGGAGTGCGCGGCGAGCTCGGCGGTCGGCGGGACCGGCACGACGTCGGGGTTGCGGGTGGCGACGGCCAGCGCCGCCAGGAGCAGCAGCCAGAGCGCGACGGCCGCCGCTGCGGCCAGCCAGGGGAGCATGGCTAGAACCGCACCTGGACGGAGCCGCGCTCATCGCCGGGGGCCTGGAAGTACTCGCGGGCGGCGAATCCGGTCATGCCCGCGACGATGTTGGCCGGGACCGTCTGGATCGCGTTGTTGTAGGTGAGGACCGCGTCGTTGTAGTACTGCCGGGAGTAGGCGATGCGGTTCTCGGTGTCCGACAGCTCCTCCTGGAGCTCGGAGAAGTTCCGGCTGGCCTTGAGGTCGGGGTAGGCCTCGGCGAGCGCGAACAGGCTCTTCAACGCGCCGGAGAGCGCGTTCTCGGCCGCCGCCTGCTCACGGGGTGTCTGGGCGCCGACCGCCTGCGAACGCGCCGCGACCACGGCTTCGAGCGCCTGCCGCTCGTGCGAGGCGTATCCCTTGACGGTCTCGACGAGGTTGGGGATCAGGTCGTGGCGGCGCTTGAGCTGCACGTCGACCTGAGCCCACGCGTTGTCGACCGCGCCGCGTTTCCTGACCAGGCCGTTGTAGAGGGAGATCGCGGCGAGCACGAGCAGCACGGCCACGACGGCGACGACGATGAGCGTGATCACGGAGGGCCTCCTGGGGGGTCGGGCACACGGTAGACGCGGCTCGCCGCGCTGTAAACGGCTCGACTTCGCAATGTCACCCCCGGCGGCTTGCACCGCGCTTGCGCCGGGCTTTCACCCACCCGCCCGCGGCACGCACGCGAAAGGCCCCGGCGGTGAGGCCGGGGCCTTTCTACGTCGAACCGGCAGGCGGATCCGCGATCAGGCGGAGGCGTCCTTCGCGCGGGCGCGCAGCGCCCGGCTGATGCCGTCCGCACCTTCGAGGACCAGCCGGCGCAGGGCGTGCGGCGGCTGGTCCGCGGAGATGTAGTCCTGGGTCCGCGCCACGGTCTCCGGTCGGATCAGCATGGCCGGGTAGCAGCCGATCACGAAGTTCTGGGCGCTGTCGGACGTCCAGGACTTCCAGATGCGGCCGACCTCGTCGAAGTACTTCTCGCCGTACGGCTCGAGCAGTTCGACGTGGGCCGGGTCCATGAAGCCCGCGATCGTGGACCGCAGCACGGCGCCGCTCAGGGTGCCGCCGGTGATGGCCGACCAGGTCTCGGCCTTGGCCTCCGGCGTCGGGATCGCCGCCCGGCACATCGCGGCCGAGCGCTCGCCCTTGGCCGTGGCGTCCCGCTGGAGCTCGGCGTCGATGTCCGCGGCGTCGAGCACGCCGCCCGAGACCAGGGAGTGCGTCAGGGTCCAGCGCAGGTCGGCGTCGACCGCGAGCCCCTCGGGGGTGGCGGTGCCGTCCAGGATGCCCTTGACGAACGCCAGGTCCTCGGTGGAGGTGGCCACCGAGGTGAACGCGGTGACGTAGGCGAGCTGGTGGTCCGAACCGGGTGCCGCCGAGGCGATCAGGCCGCGCAGGGCCGTGGCCAGCTCGGTGAGGCCCTCCTCGATCCACGCGGGGTCGGCGTACTGCTGCACGGCGAGGCGGGCCTGGCGCAGCACGGCCTGCACGACCGTGATGTCCTTCACCGAGTCGATCCCGGAGACGACCAGCTTGACGTAGTCGCGGGTGGCCATCTCGGCGTCGCGGGTCATGTCCCACGCGGCCGACCAGCACAGCGCGCGGGGCAGCGAGTCGGTGAACGCGGTGATGCCGCCGTTGATGAGGGTCTCGAGCGACCGCTCGTCGAGCCGGATCTTGGCGTAGGTCAGGTCGTCGTCGTTGACGAGGACCAGGTCGGGACGGACCTCGCCGACCAGCTCGGGGACGGCCGTGCGGGCGCCGACCACGTCGAGCTCGACCCGGTTGGTGCGGGTGAGCACGCCGTCGGCCATCGAGAAGAGGCCGATCGCGACCCGGTGCGAGCGGAGCGTGGGGTGCTCCTGCGGAGCCTCCTGCAGCACGTCGAAAGTGAGGAACCGGCCCTCGTCGTCGGTCGTGAAGGACGGGCGCAGCGTGTTGACCCAGGAGGTCTCCAGCCACTCCTTCGACCAGGAGGACAGGTCGCGGCCGGAGGTGCGCTCCAGGGCCGAGAGCAGGTCCTGCAGGGAGGTGTTGCGCCAGGCGTGCTCGTTGAAGTAGTCGCGGACCCCGGAGAGGAAGTTGTCCAGGCCGACGTAGGCGACGAGCTGCTTGAGCACCGAGGCGCCCTTGGCGTACGTGATGCCGTCGAAGTTGACCTCGACGGCCTGCATGTCCGGGATGTCGGCGGCGATCGGGTGCGTCGAGGGGAGCTGGTCCTGCCGGTAGGCCCAGGCCTTCTCGACGTTGGCGAAGGTGGTCCACGCGCCCTGGCCCCAGCGGGTGGCCTCGGCCTGGCACAGGACCGACATGTAGGTGGCGAACGACTCGTTCAGCCAGAGGTCGTCCCACCAGCGCATGGTGACCAGGTCGCCGAACCACATGTGGGCCATCTCGTGCAGGATCGTCTCGGCACGGCGCTCCACCATGGCGTCGGTCACCCGCGAGCGGAAGACGTAGTCCTCGAGGAAGGTCACGGCGCCCGCGTTCTCCATCGCGCCCGCGTTGAACTCCGGCACGAAGAGCTGGTCGTACTTCCCGAAGGGGTAGCGGACGTCGAAGACCCGGTGGAAGAAGTCGAAGCCCTGCTTGGTGACCTCGAAGATGTTGTCGGCGTCGAGGTACTGGGCCAGGGACTGGCGTACGTAGATGCCGAGCGGGATGCCGTCGTGGTCGTCACGGACCACGGCGTACGGGCCGGCGATCAGAGCCGTGATGTAGGTGGACATGACCGGCGTGGGCGGGAAGTGCCACCGCCGGGACGCCTGCAGCACGCCGTGACGGCCCTCGTGCGCCTCCAGTTCCTCGACGGAGTCGGGCGCGCCGTTGGACACGACCTCCCAGTCCGCGGGGGCGAGCACGGTCAGCTCGAAGGTGGCCTTCAGGTCGGGCTGGTCGAAGCAGGCGTACATCCGGTGGGCGTCCGCCGTCTCGAACTGGCTGTGCAGGTAGACCTTCTGGTCCACCGGGTCGACGAACCGGTGGAGGCCCTCGCCGGTGCGCATGTAGGACGCGTCGGCGTCGACGCGCAGCTCGTTGTGCTCCGCCAGTCCCGGCAGCGGGAGACGGCCCTTCTCCTCGTCGTAGGTGCTCACGTCGAGTGCCACGCCGTTCAGCTTGGCCGACCTGACGTGCGCGCCGTGCAGGTCGATGAACGTGTCCGCCCCGGGCCGGTTCGAGGTGAAGTGGACCGTCGTGATGCTCTCGAACCGGTCCTCGCCCTCTGTCAGGTCGAGCTCGACCGCGTAGGACTGGACGGTCAGCAGCCGGGCGCGCTCCCGGGCCTCGTCACGGGTCAGATTGCCTGCCACATCCGCTCCTCATCACACGTCCCGCCGCGCCTTCGCGGGGGGATGACCTGATCCTGCCATGCCATGACGACGAAAATCGCCTTCAATTCGCCCGCTGGAATAGCCAGATCCGGTTTCCGGTTACGGACCGATGCAACCACATTGCCCAGTGAGAGGCTCGTTCATGTCTGACAGGAAGATCGTCGACTTCTGGTTCGATCCCTTCTGCCCGTGGGCCTGGATGACGTCTCGCTGGATGATCGAGGTGGAGAAGCTGCGCCCGGTGGAGACGCGCTGGCGCATCATGAGCCTTGCCGTGCTCAACGAGGACAAGGACATCCCGCAGGAGTACCGGGAGAAGCTCAGCAGGGCGATGGAGCCGGTGCGGGTGCTCGCCGCGGCCGCGGAGAAGTACGGTGACGAGGTTCTCGGCGCCCTGTACACCGAGCTCGGGACCCGGTTCCACAACGAGGGCAGGCGCAAGCGGCCGGAGACGTGGACGGACACCTTCGCGGAGTCGCTCACGGCCGCGGGGCTGGACCCCGAGCTCGCCGGGGCCACGGAGTCCGGGGAGTTCGACGACGCGATCCGCGCCTCCCACAACGAGGGCATCGAGCTGGTCGGCCAGGAGGTCGGCACGCCGATCATCGCCGTCGACGGTGTGGCGTTCTTCGGTCCGGTCGTCTCGCCCATCCCGCGGGGAGAGGACGCGGCCCGGCTGTGGGACGGCGTCCTGCTCGTGGCGGGCACGGACGGCTTCTTCGAGCTCAAGCGGTCCCGTACGCGCGACCCGATCTTCACCTGACCTCATATTTCGGGGTAATGCGGATTCTGATGTCCTTGTCAGGCTCTGTTGTGCTTTCGCGTTAGCCTGGACGCCGCGCCGGGGGCGCACCCTCACTACCTGACTGTTCTCGCGCAAGGATGAGGTTCATGCGTCAGCTGTACGTGAACGGAGCCTGGGTTTCGTCCACCTCGGGTGAGGGGGTCGATGTGATCAACCCCGCCACCGAGGAGATCGTCGACCGCGTCCCCGCCGGTTCACCGGCCGACGTCGAACCGGCGGTGGCCGCGGCCCGTGCCGCCTTCCCCGCCTGGTCCCGTACGCCCCCCGCCGAACGGGGCAAGATCCTCGCGGCGGCCGCCGGGCTGCTGAGGGAACGGGCCGACCAGGTGGCCACGACGATCGCCACCGACATGGGCGCGCCGTACCCGATCGCGTTGCGTGTGCAGACGCTGATGCCCGCCGGCGTGCTCGCGACCTACGCCCAGCTTGCCGAGGAGTACGACTTCGATCGGTCGAGGATCGGCAACTCTCTGATCGTCAAGGAGCCCGCCGGGGTCGTGGGCGCGATCACGCCCTGGAACTATCCGCTGCACCAGGTGATCTGCAAGGTCGCCCCGGCGCTGGCGGCCGGATGCACGGTCGTGCTGAAGCCGAGCGAGGTGGCCCCGCTCGCGGCGTACGCGCTGGCCGACGTCTTCCACGAGGTCGGCCTGCCGCCTGGCGTCTTCAACATGGTGAGCGGGCACGGACCTGTCGTCGGCGAGGCGCTCGTCACCCACCCGGACGTCGACATGGTCTCCTTCACGGGCTCGACCAGGGCCGGCCGGCACGTCGCGGCGCTGGCCGCCGAGACGGTCAAGCGGGTCGCGCTCGAACTCGGCGGCAAGTCGGCGAACATCATCCTCCCCGACGCCGACCTGGAGGCCGCGGTCAAGGTCGGCGTGGCCAACGCCTTCCTCAACTCGGGCCAGACCTGCTCGGCCTGGACCCGGATGCTCGTCCACTGGGACCAGTACGACGAGGCGGTGCGGCTCGCGGTCGAGGCCGCGCGCACGTACACGGTGGGCGACCCCTTCGCGGAGGAGACCCGCCTCGGGCCGCTCGTGTCCGCCGCCCAGCGCGACCGGGTGATCCGCTACATCAACAGAGGCCAGGAAGAGGGGGCCCGCCTCGTGCTCGGCGGCACCGACGCGCCCCTCGAACGCGGTTACTACGTCGAGCCCACGATCTTCGCGGGGGTGGCGCCCGGCATGACCATCGAGCAGGAGGAGATCTTCGGGCCTGTCCTGGCGATCGTTCCCTTCGACTCGGAGGACGAGGCCGTCCAGATCGCCAACGGCACGCCGTACGGGCTGGCCGGGGCCGTGTGGGCGGGCACCGAGGAACGCGCGCTCGGTGTGGCGCGCAGGCTGAGGACCGGCCAGGTGGCCGTCAACGGGGGCAGGTTCAACCCGCTCGCGCCGTTCGGCGGGTACAAGCAGTCGGGGATCGGGCGCGAGATGGGCGAACTCGGCCTCGAGGAGTACCTGGAGACGAAGGCGATCCAGCTCTAGGGGGTCTGCAGGAGGATCTTCCTGCGGTCGTCCTTGGGCAGCCTGTCCACGTAGAGCAGGCCGTTGAGGTGGTCGAACTCGTGCTGGAAGCAGCGGGCCAGCATGCCGCGGGCCTTGACGGTCACGGGCCGGCCGAGCCGGTCGAGTCCGCGCAGGGTGACACCGGCGGCCCTGGCGGTCGGCGCGTACAGCGGCTTGCCGGTCTCCCTGCCGGGAACGGACAGGCACCCCTCCTCCTCGACGACCTCCTCGGGGTCGTCGATCGTGAGCTCGGGGTTCACCACATGGCCCTTGCGGTTGCTGATGTCGTAGACGAAGAGCCGCTTGCCGACGCCGATCTGGGGGCCGGCGAGGCCCACGCCGTCGGCCATGTACATCACCGAGAACATCTCGTCGATGAGGCGGCGCAGCTCTCGGTCGAAGTCGGTGACCGGCTCGGCCGGGGTGCGCAGGACGGGGTCGCCCACATAACGGATCTCGCGCATGACTCTCCTGGTCTGTCGGCCTCCGCGTCGTCCCGGTAAGGAGTCACGGGGGTGATCGGTTGTTACTTTAGTGGAGGCCCCTGAGTCATGTCTCCGGCGAGCACCTGCGAGACTGAGGGGGTGCGTGTCTACATCGGTGCCGACCATGCCGGCTACGAGCTCAAGAACCACCTTGTCTCCTGGTTGAAGGAGCAGAACCACGAGGTGGTCGACTGCGGTCCGTTCGTCTACGACGCCGAGGACGACTATCCGGCGTTCGTGCTGCGCGCCGCCCAGGGGGTGGCGGGCGATCCGGGCAGCCTCGGCGTGGTGCTCGGCGGCTCGGGCAACGGCGAGCAGATCGCGGCCAACAAGGTCCGCGGCATCCGCGCGGCCCTCGCCTGGAACGACGACACCGCGAAGCTGGCCCGCGAGCACAACGACGCCAATGTGATCAGCCTGGGCGGCCGGATGCACCCCGTGGAGGACGCGGTGCGCTTCGTCGAGATCTTCCTCTCCACGCCCTTCACGGGCGCGGAGCGGCACGCCCGCAGGATCGCCCAGCTGTCCGACTATGAGACGACGGGCGAGTTGCCGCCGCTGCCGTAGCCGGCGTTACTCTCCCGGCCGTTCCTTGCCGCGACGCACCTCGCGCCGCGGCATCTCGTCGCGCAGGAGGCGCCGCTCGGCGGCCTCCTGCTGTTCATCCGTGGGACGGGACACGTCCCGTGCCCGCATCGCGATGACCGCCGTGATCTGCAAGCTCTGCAGCGCCATGCGGCAAGCCTAGAAGATGAGACTGCCCCATGGGCGAGGCTCCCACGACATGGCGGTGGACAGCTCGCGCAGCGCGCCCTCGCTGTGCTCGGTGACCAGCCCCGCGGCCCCCACGGCGAGAAGCGGCCGTCCGCCCAGGTAGGCGGCGCCGAGCGCGGCGACGGGCACGGTCAGGTCGGCGGGGTCGCCGGTCCGTTCGCAGGACGCCTTGCCGGTGACCGGCCCCGGGCTCGCGACCAGCCGGTAACGACCCGCGTTCCACGGGCACAGCCGGTCCTCGACCTCGATCACGACGTCCACGGGCGCGGCGTAGGCGCGCCCGGCGAGCGCCCGGCCGACGTCCACGAGCCGGATCCAGAGGTCGTCCAGCCAGCCCGCGTTCAACTGCCGGGGCTCGGCCAGGAGATGCATGAGCGGATCGTCCACCGGACGGCCCCACGCGTGCAGCCGGACGCACAGGTCCCGGTCCAGCACACTGCGCCACACCAGCGCGTACGCCGCCGGATCGGTGGCGAACAGATCGTTCACCAGGACCTCGCCGTCGGGGACGTTGTGGTCGGTCCATCCGCCCTTGACGCGGAAGAGGGCGTAGCCGCGCGGCCCGGAGTCGTCCTCGACGATCAGGCAGCGCAGCGGGCCCGCGCCCCTGCGCTGGAACTCCTCGTCGCCGAGGACGTCGAGACGCCAGCGCGCGTCGGACCTCGCGTAGAGGCCCGGCCGGGTCGTCCGTACCGCCTCGAAGACCCGCTCCACGTCGGCGCGGGCGGCCTCGGCGGGTACGGCGAGGCGCACACGGAGGGAGGGGTCCACCGGCGCGTCGCGTACGAACGCCGAGCGGTGCGTCGGGATGTGGAAGAAGAGGTTGTCGGCGGCCCTGCCGTACCCGAAGCGGCCGTAGATGGCCGCCTCGGAGGCGTAGAGGGCGGCGACGGACTCGCCGCGCTCGTGCACGTCGTTCAGCTGGCGGGTCATCAGCGAGGTCAGGATCCCCCTGCGGCGGTGCGAGGGCAGCACCGCGACCGCCGTGACCCCGGCGACCGGCACGGGACCGCCGGGCACCGTCATCGTGAGGCTGGCCACGGCGGTGGCGCCGACGATCAGGTCTCCGTCGAAGGCGGCCAGCGAGCGCTCCAGCTCGAGGAACTCCCGAAACCGATCATGCTGGTCGGGAGACAGGGGGGAGTTGAAGGACTCCCGATCGACTGTGGCGAATGCCGGCCATTCGGACTCTGTGATGGGACGAATCTGGACAGTCACCCGCTCACAGTAGGAGCGTGTAAAGGGTGAGGGCCAGCGAATATCCCTCCGTGCTTAGTGATCTAGGCATTGGTCAAGTGGCTGCCCTCATCGCCGACGGGCGGATACAGTCGAGGTCATCATGAGTTCCCGTCGGGCGCCGCTCATCCCTCCACGGCTCCGTGCGTTGCTGGTGCGTGTGCCGCTTCTGGTGCCGCTTGTCCGCGTTCTAAGGAAGAGTTCGTCGAAGGATCGCCACCGCCTGATCATCCTCGTCGTCGCCACGCTGCTCATAGGCGTTCTCGACGTCGAGGTCTCCGCGCACTGGTTCTCGCCCGCCCTGCTGGTGCCCGTGATGCTCGTCGGCGGTCTCCAGCTCCGGCTGCGTAGCCTGGGCGTCCTGCTCTGCGCGGTCGTCGCCTCCCTCGCCTACATGGCGGTGGCCGGGGGCGTCATGCAGCTCGGGCCGGGGACGCTCATCACCGCCGGCTTCACCGCGGTGCTCGCCTGGATCATGGCACGTACCCGCGGCAAGCTCGGCGTCCAGGGCCTGCGCGGCGACGCGATGCTGCTGGAACTCCGTGACCGGCTCAAGCGGCAGAGCGAGTTGCCCCACCTCCCCAAGCACTGGGGCGGCAAGGTCGTGCTCAAGCAGGCCGGGGGCTCGTCCTTCGGCGGTGACTTCGTGGTGTCCGTACGGCAGGGCGACCGGGTGGAGGTGGCGGTCGTCGACGTCTCGGGCAAAGGCGTGGACGCCGGGACCCGCGCGCTGATGCTCTCCGGCACCTTCGGAGGGCTGCTCGGCTCCGTCGACGACTTCCTGCACGCGTGCAACACCTACCTGCACCGGCAGCGCGGCGACGAGGGGTTCGTCACCGCCGCCCACCTGAGCCTCGACTTGTCCACGGGGGAGTACGTCATCACCTCCGCGGGCCACCCGCCCGTGGTCAAGTTCGACGCGGGAACGGGCACCTGGCACGTCGCCACGGCCAAGGGTGTGGTGCTCGGCGTGGTGCCCGACCTCCATTGCGAGCCTGACAGCGGGGTGCTGCGCAAGGGCGACGCGCTCATGCTCTACACCGACGGGCTGATCGAGCAGCCGGGTCGCGACATCGACGCCGGCCTCGACCGCCTGCTCGGCGAGGCCGAACGGCTGCTGCCCACCGGATACCGCGAAGGCGCCCGGCAACTCGTCAACTCCATGTCGGCTGGGCATAACGACGACTGTGCCCTCGTCCTGATCTGGCGCCCCTGACGGCGGGGACGGTGGGCTACCCTCAAAAAGGCAACGCAGGGAAAGAAACCTTCTCCTCCACGGGGGTACGCGCTGATGAACTGGCTATTCTTAGCCGGATTCCTTGTCCTCTTCGGAGGGCTTCTCCTCTCCATCGCGTTGCACGAGATCGGGCATCTCGTTCCCGCCAAGATCTTCGGCGTCCGCGTCACGCAGTACATGGTCGGCTTCGGCCCCACGATGTGGTCCCGCAGGCGCGGCGAGACCGAATACGGCGTGAAGTGGCTCCCCTTCGGCGGATACATCCGCATGATCGGCATGTTGCCGCCCCGGCCGAACGACGACCCGACCAAGCTGCGCAGCGTCTCGACCGGGCCGTGGCAGGGTCTCATCGAGAACGCCAGGGCCGTCGCCTCGGAGGAGATCCGCCCCGGCGACGAGTACCGCGTCTTCTACCGCAAGCCCTGGTGGCAGAAGGTCATCATCATGTTCGGCGGCCCGGCGATGAACTTCGTCCTGGCCTTCGCGCTCTTCGCGATCGTCTTCATGGGCTTCGGCGTCCAGGTGTCCAAGCCGGTCGTGTCCACGGTGTCCCAGTGCGTGGTCCCGGCCACCCAGACCGAGCAGCGCGAATGCCGTCCCAGCGACCCGGTGACCCCGGCGGCCAAGGCCGGGCTGCTTCCCGGTGACCGCATCACGTCCGTCAGCGGCACGCGGGTGAGCACCTGGGAGGCGGCCACCGCGCTGATCCGCGCGCACGGCGCCGGCCGTACCGACCTGGGCGTGGTCCGGGGCGGGAAGGAGATCACGGTCGGCGTCGACCTGATCGCGCAGGACCGCCCGTCTGTCGACGACCCGAGCAAGATCGAGAAGAACGTCGGCTTCCTCGGCGTCGCTCCGACCATGGTGATCGAGAAGCAGGGGCCGGGCTTCGTCGTCACCCAGATGTGGGACTTCACCCAGCGCACCGCCGTCGCCATGGTCAACATCCCGAAGAAGATGGTGGGTGTCTGGCAGGCGGCATTCTCCGGGGAGAAGCGCGACCCGAACGGGCCGGTCGGCATCGTCGGCGCGGGCCGGTTCGGCGGCGAGATCGCCGCGTCGTCGGCGCCGCTGGAAAACAAGATCATCATTTTCATCAACCTGCTCGCCGGGCTGAACCTCGCGGTCGGCATGTTCAACCTCATCCCGCTGCTCCCGCTCGACGGCGGCCACATCGCCGGCGGTCTCTGGGAGGGGATCAAGCGCGGCTTCGCGCGGATCAGCCGCCGGCCCATGCCGGGGTACGTGGACGTCGCCAAGGCACTGCCGCTCACGTACGCCATGGCCGCCCTGCTGCTGGTCATGGGCGGGCTGCTGGTCTACGCCGACCTGGTCAACCCCATCCGCCTGTCCGGCTGACCGGTCGACTCGCCGCCCTCACGCCCGGCCCGGCGTGAGGCGCGGTCGAGCGGCGTTATGACGCGACCACCCGGCCACCCGTCACTCACTCCCGCTCGGGACGCACCGCCGTTACCTATAAGGTCGATCACAGTTCGTTAGGGGACAGGCCCAGACCCACCGCGTGAGGGAATTCGCATGGCCAGCATCCACCACACCACCATGACGCCCACCAAGCTGGAGCTGCTCACCGAGTGGTTGCCGAAGCAGAGCTGGTATGCGGGCGACGCGGGAACGCCCGAGCTGGCCAAGGCCGGTGGGTTCCGGTTGGACGATCCGGAGGGTGAGGTCGGGATCGAGCTCATGGTCGTGGTGGACACCACCGGGCAGGAGCCGGTGGCGTACCTGGTGCCGATGAGCTATCGCGGTGCGGCTCTGGAGGGCGTCCCCGGCGAGGCGCTGATCGGCACCTCTGAGCATGGGGTGCTCGGCCTTCGGTGGATCTATGACGGTGTCCACGACCCGGTGGTGATGGCGCAGTTGCGCGCGCTCCTGCGCGGCGAGGCGATGCCGCAGCACCAGAGCAAGAGCGACACCCCGGACTTGACCGTCACCGTGCACGGAATCGGCCCTGCCGACGGGATCGAGGTGCGGGTCAACCGCGTCCTGCGGCCGGTCGAGGACGCGGACGGGTCGTCCGGACACCTCGTCGCCGGGTGGACCTGGCCAGACGGAACGGCTGCGCGCGGCGTGTTCGCGGCCGTTCCGCGGTGGTAAGTCCTCGACGCAGGCCAGAAGCCGGCCCCAGCGGACCTGGGAGGCGTTTGCCGCTTTTCATCGTTTCGCGCTCATGTGCCCTAGATGTGCCCTGACACCTCAGCGGTTCATCGGGCGGTATTGGGCTAGGTCGTCGCGGAACTCCCGCTCGGCGATCTCATACGGCGCGAACTCGTCAAGATGCAGCGTGGCATATGTCAGGAAGCCGAATCTGTCCTCATCATGCTCATGGTCGTACGCAATAGCGTTTCCGTTGGCGTACACCTCGATCTGCTCGTGCACGTCGCCTTGGTCATCAGCGGCGAGGTAGTAGAGACAGGCGCCCCAACTGTCGTACTCATCCCCGCGCGACTCCATCCAGGGTCGGCGAAAGTACCGCATGCGGCCCATCATCAAACTTCCTGACGGTTCTCGGCGAACCCGCGCACTCGTCCCTGTCCTGATCTCTCGTCTGCCTTCGCCCCATCCGAAGGACAGCGGGCCGGCCGAAGAGCCGCACGCCCGCCGTGGCGAGGCGCGCGGCCCAGAGGGCTCACCCGAGCCGCCACGCATTTGCCCTGACGTCAGGGTCAAGGTTTTACGATCCGCTGTGCCGCTCCGGAAGCCGCGGTGTCAACGATGCGAAGGAACCACACGATGAAGTTCGGAGTCAGCTACAGCACGCCCTATTTCGGGGTCGACCCCGACAAGATCGTGGCCTTTGCCCAGCTCGTGGAGGAGTGCGGCTTCGAGTCGCTCTATCTGCCCGAGCACATCGTGCTGTATCCCGGCGCTGCTGTGGGGCCGTACGAGCTGTCGCCCACGCTGCCCTACGTCGATCCACTCGACTGCCTGAGCTTCGTCGCCGCGGCCACGGAACGGATCCTGTTCGGCACCGGCGTGCTGTTGTTGCCCTACCACCATCCGGTGATTCTCGCCAAGCGCCTGGCCACCATAGACGTGCTGTCCAGGGGCAGGATGCGGCTACTGACCGTAGGGCTGGGAGGCCTTCCTGGCGAGGCACAGGCGGTGGGCGTCGACTTCGCCACCCGCGGCCGCCGCGCCGACGAGGCGATCGACGTGCTGCGCCTACTGTGGGCCGGCGGAGAGGACGGCGTCAGCTTCGCCGGCGAGTTCTTTTCCTTCGAGAAGCTGGTCAGCTTCCCCAAGCCGCACCAGGTGACACGGCTGCCTATCCACATCGGGGGATCGAGCCGGGCGGCCGCGCGCCGGGCCGGGCACCGGGGCGACGGGTACTTCCCCGGTGGCGCGTTGGACGCGGAGGAGCGCGCCCTTCAGTGGGAGCTCGTTCGCTCCAGCGCCGCGGAGGCCGGCCGGGACCCGGACGCGCTGGAATACACCCGCTTCGCCTCCATCGACGTACCCGTCGAGCGGGTCGAGGAACTCGCCGCCCAAGGGGTCACCCGCATCGTCGTGAACACCGCCGTCACCGAACCGGACGAGCAACGTGAGGAACTGTCCGCATTCGCTGAGAAATTCGGCCTGCCCCGGTAGCGTGACCATGATCCTTTGTGCGTTCGCTTTGGAGATCTCATGTCGCAAGCAGCATCTGACGTGGAGCTGGCGCGTTCGCTGGAGGGCGGGTTCGTCAGCAGCCATGCCGACGTCAACGGGATCCGCCTGCACTATGTGATCGGTGGCCGGGGTGAGCCGCTGGTCCTGCTGGGCGGGTGGCCGCAGACCTGGTGGGAGTTCCGCAAGATCATGCCGCCCTTGGCGGAGCGCTATCGAGTGATCGCCGTTGACTTGCGGGGGATGGGCGGCTCGGACAAGCCCGCCTCCGGCTATGACAAGAAGACGATGGCGGGCGACATCCACGCGCTGATGCGCCATCTCGGCCACGATGCCGTCAACATCGCCGGGCACGACATCGGCGGGATGGTCGCCTACGCCTTCGCGGCCAATCATCCCGCGAGCACGCGGCGGATCGCGCTGCTGGACATCGCTCACCCTGACGACCGGTTCTACGACTATTCCCTGCTGCCGCGCCCCGGGCGTCAGCAGATCGACGGCGACATCCATGCGGGTCCCGGACGTTTCCTGTGGTGGTTCGCGTTCAACCAGGTTCCCGGCCTGCCTGAACGCCTGCTCGCCGGCCGGTCACGCCACCTGATCGACTGGATGTGCGACTACTTGATCGACGATCCCGGCGCCATCAGCGACCGCGACCGCGACGTCTACGCCCACGCCTACTCCACCGTGGACGCGATCCGGGCCGGCAATGCCTGGTACCGGGCCTTCGGGCAGGACATCGCGGATGAGAAGACGTATGGTCCGGTGACCGTGCCGATCTTGGCCATGGGAGGCGGGGAGGGAGGCTATCAGCTGCTGCGGCAGGTGCTCGCGAACAAGGGGACCGACGTCGAGGTGGTCGAAGTTCCGGGCAGTGGCCACTACATCCCCGAAGAACAACCGGAAACGGTCGTCAAGCATCTGACGCGATTCTTCGCCTGAGGCGGCGCGGGCCGCTCAGCGGCACTCCCGGTGCGGTGGCGCGGAGCCGAGGGGGCCGTCGGCAGCGTCTAGTACATCGAGATGTGGACGTGGTCGTAGTGGTTCGCGGTGATGCCGCCGCGATCGGACATGGTGCGCCACCCGGGGCTGCCGAGGTTGTAGATCCGTTGCTGCCAGATCACGTAATTCACACCCAGCTTGGAGCCGTTCTTGATGGCCCAGACGGCGAGGCTGTCGCCGAGGGCCTTCATGCCCGGGCTCGGCATGGAGCCGCCCGAGCTCATCATGAAGTCACAGGCCCGGCCGAGCGGGTGCTCGCCCGAGGTGTCCACGCGGTAGCAGCCGACGGTGTAGCGCAGATCGAAGTGTTTACCGACCTCCGCCTTCATCAGGCGGGTCCGGGGCGTGATGTTGTCGCCGCCGGAGGGGAGTTCCGGGGCCCAGCCGCCGCCGGCGAGCTTCCCGGGCGCGATCGGGATGAGCTGGTCGAGCTTCTTCTTGATGTCGTCGATCAGGTTCTCGGCGGCCTTGCGCTGCCCGGCGACCTCCTGCGACCGCGTCTTGATCTGCTCGATCAGGGCCGCCGCCGCGTCGGCCGCGGCCTTGCGCTCCTTCGTGAGCGCGGCGACCTGCGAGACCAGTACGGCCTGCTCGTCCTGGATCTGGGTCAGTACGGCGGAGTTCCGCAGGTCAGTGCCCAGCAGGCCCAGGTCATGCGTCTGGTAACGCACGCCGGCGATGCTGATCATCTGCTGCCTGGCCGCCTCGAAGTCGGATTCCGCCTTGGCCAGCCGCTCCTTGGCCGCTTTCTCGGACTCCTGCGCCTTGGCGAGCTCGACCCGCTTGGCGTTGTAGTCGGCGATCAGCTTGTCGACCTTCGTGCGCAGCTCGGCGAGTTGCTTCCTGAGCTGGCTCTCGCTCGGCTTGGGAGCGGCGTGAGCCCCTGAGGCCGTACCGAAGACGAGGGCAGCCGCGGCCAGAGCCGCGGCGGCCGCCGGAAACGCGCGGGGCAGAGCCCACTCCTCTCCATCTGCCGACCGGGTTAGCTGACGGGTTCGGGCTGGAGGAGCCCTGGCACTGGCGTGCCTTCACCCCAGGTGCACGGCGACCGTTCCCGGAAACGGGGGATGGATCGCCACAACGTCGTGGGTCCCCGGCTCCCGGGCGAGGCGCCCGGGATTAGGCGCACCGGCTGTGGCAGCCGGTGCGATGGATAGTAGTGGTAAAGCCCGGATCATTGCTACTCAAAGTTGCAATCCAGTAGTGATCAACTCGTTATCGGATATTCACGCAACATCCGGGCGGCGTCCTCGGGGGCCACGTCGTTGACGAACGCCCCCATCGCGGACTCCGATCCGGCCAGGTACTTGAGCTTGTCCGGCGCCCTCCGGATGCTGAACAGCTGGAGGTGGAGGTAGGCGAGATCGCGCCGATAGGTCACCGGAGCCTGATGCCAGGCCGCGACGTACGGCATGGCCACGCCGAACAGCGCGTCGAGCCGGCGCAGCACCCCGGTGTAGAGCGGCCCGAACGCGGCGCGCTGGTCCGGGTCCAGCGCGGGCAGGTCAGGCACCCGCCGGTGCGGGTAGACGTGGATTTCGAACGGATAGCGGGCGGCGGCCGGGACGAACGCCGTCCAGTGCTCATTGGACGCCACGACGCGGGGACCCGTCCGCTCGGCGGCCAGCACGTCGGCGAAGAGGTTCCCGCCCCTGTGCCGCGAGGCGACGCCGAGCATGTGGCGGGTACGCGGGGTGACGTACGGATAGGCGTAGATCTGGCCGTGAGGATGGGGGAGGGTGATGCCGATCTCCGCGCCCCTGTTCTCGAAGCAGAAGACCTGCTCGACGCCCGGAAGGGCGGACAGCTCGGCGGTGCGGTCGGCCCATGCCTCCATGACGAGTTCGACCTGCGCCGCGCTCAGCGAGCCGAAGGACGCGTCGTGGTCGGACGTGAAGCAGACCACCTCGCACCGCCCGACGCCCGGCCGCGCCGCGCTCAACCCGCCGGGATCGGCGAAGCCGCCTCCCAAGGGGTAGCCCCCCGTGGAACCGTCCCCTGAGAAGCTGAACGAGGGGAAGCGGTTCTCGAAGACCGCGACGTCGTAGTCGGAGGGGATCTCCGAACCGGGATGGGCCGGACACAGCGGGCACTCGTCGGGGGAGGGCAGGTGCGTCCGGGTCTGGCGGTGCCCCGCGATGGTGATCCATTCGTCCATCAGCGGGTCGTAGCGCATCTGCGAGGCGCGTGGACGCGGGGGTAGTTCGCGCGGATCGACAGCGCCGCGGTCCGCGTCGTCCCGCCGGTCGTAGTAGAACAGCTCCCGACCGTCGGCGAGGTGGGTGATCGTGCGCTTCACGGGGCCGGTGCCTCCCGCTCGTCGGCGCCGGGATCCGCCAGCACCAGCTCGCCCACGTGCTCCGACAGCGCCGCGCGGGCCTCGCCGGACAGGCCGGTGTCGCTGACCACGACGTCGGCCTGCTCCAGGCGGGCGATCGTGCTGATGCCGATCGTGCCCCACTTGGTGTGGTCGGCCAGGACGACGAGGCGCTGGGCGGCCCCGACCAGCTCGCGGTCGGTCTCGGCCTCCAGCAGGTTGGGCGTGGTGAACCCGGCCTTCACGCTCATCCCGTGGACGCCGAGGATCAGCATGTCGACGTTCATCGAGCGGATCGCCGCGACCGCGACCGGCCCGACCAGCGCGTCGGAAGGGGTGCGTACGCCGCCGACCAGCACCACGGTCTGGTCGGGCCGCCCGGCGCGGTGGAACACGTCCGCGACCTTGAGCGAGTTGGTGATGACGGTCAGTTCGGGCACGTCGGCCAGATGGTGCGCGAAGGTCCACGTGGTGGTTCCGGCCGACAGGGCCACCGAGCTGCCCGGCCGGACGAGACGCGCGGCGTGGCGGGCGATGGCCTCCTTCTCGGCCTGCTGACGGGCCGACTTGGCGGTGAACCCGGGTTCCTCCGTCGATCCCGCGCCGACGATCGTCGCGCCTCCGTGGACCTTCTCGACCAGTCCGCGGTCCGCGAGGGCCTCCAGATCTCGGCGTATGGTCATGTCGGAGACGCCGAGATCCCGCACCAGCTCGGCGACGCGTACGCCGCCGGTCCTGCGGACCCGCTCAAGAATCGCCTGCTGCCGTAGCTGGGCAAGCATCACCGCTCCAATCAACAGATTCCAACAAATTATGCCACATGGAGCGGGCGGCAATGTTGAATCATGGTGATATGAGTGGCGCGCTATACGGCACCTGGCGTGGTGATGAAGAGTGGGGGCGCTAGCCGTACGACGAAAGGCGGTTCCGCATGGGCAAGAGAGCGCGCAAGTCGAAGGCACGGAAGAAGAAGCAGGCGAACCACGGCAAGCGGCCCACCGGGCGTTAGCCGACCGGCGCCGCCCACAGGTGGGCGGCGAGGAGCAGCGTCTGCTGGTCGGCTCCGGCGGGCACGTGCCGGTGACCTCCTGTCACTCCGGCCTGCCGGTAGCCCTCCTCCTGCCGGTCACGCCGCGCGGCGACGACACGGGCGGAAGTCGGCGGCGGCGGCCGTCAGCAGGCCCAGGACCATGAGGCCGCGCAGCCCGATGTCGGGGAACCGCGTCATGGTGTCGAAGTACTGCTCGGCGGCGACCAGATCGAGCCCGTGCGACGCGACAGTGCTCATGTAGAGGCTCCTGGCCACGGAGAAGACCGCCGCGAGCGCGAGGGTGCAGACGGCGACGCCCAGCCCCGCGCCCAGCGCGGCCCGGCGGCGGCTGCGCGCAAGGAGGAACCCCGCGGCGAGCGACGCCCCCGAGGCCACGGGGATGATCCAGCCGACCGAGGTGTAGGCGAACCGGCCGGAAGTGATCGCCCGCAGCCCCTTGCGCGCCACCCTGCCGGCATCGATCCACAGGCCCTGATAGACAGCGCTGCGAGACAGCCGCGGCATCTTCTCATCGACCAGGCTCCGGACGTGGGCCAGCTTCACGTCGACCTCCATCGGAAGCCCCCGCTGTTCGAGCGCGGCGGCCGCCTCGTCGACGCTCCACACCTCGCTCGCCGTCCACACGGCCACCAGGGCGACCGGCGCGAGCCCGCAGCCCAGCGCGATGAGGATGATCGCGACCGCGGACGCGAAATGACGGCACGGCCGGTGCGAGGCCGCGGCCTGCCCGCGCGGACGGAGCTGCTCGGTGTGCTCGCCCGCGTCGCTCACCCCACTGCTCCCCGTCCCGTACGGCAGGTGTCTTCCGGGGAAAATACCCCCGGGATCGCGCCGAACCGGGAAAGGGCGGGTCAAGAAAGCGGCTCAGGGGAGGTGCTGCTCGACCCAGACGATCTTTCCCTGCGGCGTCGGGCGGGTTCCCCACCGGTAGGCGAACCGCTTGATCAGCAGCAGGCCGCGCCCGGTGTCGTCGTCCGGTGAGGGGGAGCGCGGCGCGGGGGCCGTGGAAGAGCCGTCCGAGACCTCGCACACCAGCGTCCGGCCGCGCAGCAGACGCAGCTCGATCGGGGGCCAGCCGTGCTTGAGCGCGTTGGTCACCATCTCGCTGACGATCAGTTCGGTGGTGTCCGCGAGGCTCGCGAGCCCCCACGCCGCGAGCGTGCTCCGTACGAACCTGCGGGCGGTGCGGACGAACCGGGGATCGTCGGACAGCGGGAAGGACGCCATCTCGTCGGGGTCGAGATCGCGTACCCGGGCCAGCAGCAGGGCGATGTCGTCACGCTCGTGCCCGGGACGCTGGCTGTTGATCGTCACGTCGCACATGTCCTCGAGATCCTGGAGCGGCCCCGCGAGCAGGTGGCGCAACGCCATGATCCCCGCGTCGATGTCCCTGCGCCTGCTCTCCACCAGTCCGTCGGTGTAGAGAGCGAGGACGCTGCCGGCCGGGAGCGTCAGCTCACGCGTCTCCAGCGGCTCGCTGCCGATGCCGAGCGGCAGGCCCGGGGACATCTCGATGATCTCGGTGGAACGGTCCGGATGGATCAGGACGGGAGGCACGTGCCCGGCCCTGGCGATCGAGCAGTTCCGCGTGATCGGGTCGTACACCGCGTACACACAGGTGGCGATCTGCGTCGGGTCGAGGTCCTGGCTCATCAGGTTGAGCCGGAAGAGGACCTCGTCGGGAGAGAGGTCGAGGCTGGCCAGCGTGCGAGCGGCCGTGCGGAGCTGGCCCATGGTCGCGGCGGCCCTGGTGCCGTGCCCCATGACGTCGCCCACGACCAGGGCGGAACGGCATCCGGGCAGCTGGATCACGTCGTACCAGTCGCCGCCCACCCCCATGAGGTCGCTGGCGGGGAGGTACCTGGAGGCGATCTCCATGCCGAGCGGCTGGGGCAGGTCGGCGGGCAGGAGGCTGCTCTGCAGCGTCAGCGCGGTGCGGCGCTCGCGCGTGTACAGGCGGGCGTTGTCGATGCAGACGGCCGTACGCGCGGCGAGTTCCTCGGCCACGGCGACGTCCTGCTCCTCGAACGCGGGGCCGCCCGGCCGCCGGGTGAAGACCGCGCATCCCAGCACCCGGCCGCGCGCGCTCAGCGGGACGGCGAGGAAGGAGGCACCGATGAGGAGCTTCGCGATGAGCGTCTCGCGGCCGAAGCCGAGCCCGATCAGCCGCGCCGTGTCGGGATCCAGCTGGGGGTACATGAGCGGCTTGCCGGTCGCCATGCACTGGGCCTGGGGAAGTGTCGGGTGATAGACCGTCACCTCGTCGAGCGGGATCGCCCGTACCCACTCGTGCGGATCGTCGTCGGCCACGCCGAGGGCCACCCGCCGTACCAGCGCCGTGTCGTCAAGCGGCCGGGACGGGAACTCACCGTCGACGACCAGCCGGTCCTGGATCAGGATCTCCGCGGTGTCGGCGAAGCGCGGAACGGTGACGTCCATGAGCTCGCGGCTCGTCTCCGCGAGATCCAGCGTGGTGCCGATCCGGCGGCTGGCCTCGTTCAGGAAGGTCAGCCGCTCGTTCGCCGAGACCGCACTGCTCCGGCGCCACGCGGACTGGTTCTCCTGGGAGGGGTCCTTGATTAGGCAGTTGCGGTTCAATCCGTTCTCCGGGGAGGCAGAAGATGTCCCCGAATCGTAAAGAGAAGATCCGCCGCATTTCAGCCGTTTGCCAGATGACGGTGAAGCCGCGTGATCACTCGCCGCGTTCGAGCGCGACCCGCTCCCGTACGGCGGGCACCACCTCCTCGGCGAACCTTCTGAGCTGGATCTCCTGATCACCCTCACCCCAGAAGACGAAGGTGTCCATGCCGTAGGCGACGGCGAGGTCGGTCAGCTCGTCCGCCCACTGGTCGGCCGGACCGTGAAGGAACCCCTCCGAGGAGCCGTCCGTGATCGTGCCGTTGACGTTGTAGAGCCTGCGGATCTCCTGAGGCCGGCGTCCCGCCGCGACGGCCGCCTCGTCGATGCGGGCGTTGAGCTCAGGCAGCCGTTCCGGCGAAGCCCAGCTCGACGAGGGCAGCCAGCCGTCCGCCAACCTCCCGGTGAGCGCGAGGGCACGGGGTCCGCCGACGCCCAGCCAGATCTCCATCGGATGAGCGGGGGCGGGCCCGCCCTTCGCGCCCTTGAGCCGGTAATGGACGCCGTCGACCCGCAGGTTGGAGCCCGCGCTCCACACCGCCCTGATGACGGAGACGGCCTCCTCCAGGGCGCCGATGGCGTCCTTCGGGGCGCGCCGGGGCCCGCCGTACGCCTCGATGGCGTCCCAGAACGCCCCGGCGCCGAGACCGAGCTCGACCCGCCCGCCGCTCAGGAGGTCGAGGCTGGCCGCGGCCTTGGCGAGGACGGCGGGCTGCCGCAGCGGAAGGCTGGCCACGTCGGGGAACACCCTGATCCGCTCGGTCCCGGCGGCGATGACGCTGAGCAGCGTCCAAGTGTCCACATACCGCTTCTGGTACGGATGGTCCTGCACGCCGAGCAGGTCGAGCCCGAGCCGGTCGGCGGTCTTCGCTGTCTCGATCAGGGGGTCGTCGACGTTCGGAACGAGGAAGTAGCCGAACTCGACTTCCCTGCCATAGTCACCCATGCCCGCCAGAACCGGGCCGGGGCCACCGTTGTTCCCGGCCGACCGGTGATCCAAGTGCCCTTGTTCCCGGCTGGCCGATGATCCAAGTGCCCCTTTGGTCGTTTCCAAGCGGCTGCTCCCAGACTGTGCGCCTTCGATACAAGGAGGATGGACTGTGAAGATCGCACTGGTAACCGGGGCGGGACGCGGTATCGGCAGGGAGATCGCCCGGCAGCTGGCAGAGCAGGGGATGACCGTGTTCGCCGGGGTACGCGACGAGAGCCATGCCCCCGAAGGCACCCGTCCCGTTTTGCTCGACGTCACCGACGCGGCGGTGGCCGCGAACGCGGCCAAGACGATCGGTGAGGAGTTCGGGCGGCTGGACGTGCTGGTCAACAACGCCGCGGTGTGCGGCGACTTCGGCGTGTCCCCGGCGGACGCGACGGGCGAGCACATGCGGACCACTTACGAGGTGAGCGTGTTCGGCGTCGTCACGGTCACCCATGCGATGATCCCGCTGCTTCGGGCGTCCGGCGAGGGCAGGATCGTCAACATGACGACCCGCCTTGCCTCGGTCGCCCTCACCTCAGCGAGGGAGGGCCTCAACGCCGAGTGGCGGATGCTGGCCTACAACTCGGCGAAAAGCGCGCTCAACGCGTTGACGGTCCTCTACGCGAACGAGCTGAGCGAGTCCGGCATCCTGGTCAACGCCGTCGACCCCGGCCACTGCGCCACCGACCTGACCGGCCACACCGGCACCCGTATGGCGGCCGAAGGCGCGGCGGTGGCGGTGCGGATGGCGACCCTCACCGGAGACGGCCCGACCGGCACGTTCAGCTCGGAGGAGGGTCAGCTTCCCTGGTAACCGAGGCTTCCTCGGTGGCGTCGATCGCTGCTCGCGAACGTTAGGAGGGGAAGGGTAGAGGGAGCTCGAAGGCCCGATTTCGGAGATCGACCTTCTGGCTGGTCAGAGAGTCGGGGCGACAGGATTTGAACCTGCGACTTCTTGCTCCCAAAGCAAGCGCGCTACCAAGCTGCGCCACGCCCCGCGGCGTCGGTTGCGCGAGCGCTCCGGAACTCCGGTACGCTTACGCCCTGACGACCGGATGAAGTCTAGACCAGATGGAGACCGGCGCGCGCGGACGTAGCTCAATGGTAGAGCCCCAGTCTTCCAAACTGGCTACGCGGGTTCGATTCCCGTCGTCCGCTCTCATGATGAAGGCCCAGGTCATCCCGCTCGCGGGAGCCTGGGCCTCTCTTTATGTCCCGGCCTGTCCGCTCTGATGAGATTCCATGGGATTTCACCATCCGGCCCCGAGTCCGTCCGGGATGTGACCGGACTCAGGAGGGGCGAAGGCATGTGGACGGCGATCGCCGGTTCGCGGACTTCGTCGCTGACCGCGCCGTCGCGCCGCACGTCCCGCGCGGCGGTTCCGGATCAGTGGGCTGTGCGGAAGAGGGCCCAGACGGCCTTGCCGCCGTTGTCCAGCGCGTCCCAGCCCCACGCCTGGCTGTACGTCTCCACGATGTAGAGGCCCCGGCCGTGCTCGGAGATGAAGTCGGGTTCCTTGGGGGTGGGAACCTCATCGCTGGGATCGGCCACCGCCAGGAGGATGTCCGCCGAAAGGCGGACCAGCGTCAAGGTGATCGGCCGCTCGTCGGCGCCCTTGCCCGGATACAGGGCGTAGCGCACGGCGTTGGTCACCAGCTCGGACACGACGAGAGCGGCGTCGTCGCACAGTTCCGAGAGGCCCCACTCGTCGAGAGTCGAGCGGGTGACGTCTCTGGCGGTCTTCACCGAGTCGGCCTGCGGGCCGAGGGGGCAGATGGCGGTGTCGGCCTCGCCCGCGGACCGCAGCAGCTCTCCGACGCTCCGGCGGGGTAACTGGGCGGAGGGCATGGGCTTCTCCAACATCCTGCCCGTACCTCCCGCTTGCCGCTTTTGACGTCAGTGCACCATTAGCCCAATATGCACTACGCCATGATGGGACACCTGACCGGCCCCTGCAAGACCCAAATGCACGTGCAACTGCCTCGTGCAGCAGCACACGACGCTTTCCGGGGCGACACACGGGTCAGACCTTGTCATCGTGGCTGGAAGTGGTGACACTGTGTGGGCTGAGGTGTCGTCCAGATCTTGCCCTCGGCGCATGTCACGCTTCGAGTGAGAGGGAGGCGCCGTGACACAGACCCAGCCGGGCTCCGGGCCTACGGCGCTTCGAATCCTCCTCGGTTCCCAGCTTCGCAAACTGCGGGAGAACAAGGGCATCACGCGTGACGAGGCGGGCGACCTCATCCGCGGCTCCGAATCCAAGATCAGCCGGATGGAGCTCGGCCGGGTCGGGTTCAAGGAGCGCGACGTCGCCGACCTGCTCAGCTTCTACGGCGTGGAGGAGCCCGAGGCGCGGGCCGCGGTCATGGACCTGCTGGAGCGGGCCAACGAGCCCGGCTGGTGGCACCGCTTCAACGACGTGCTGCCGACCTGGTTCCAGGCGTACGTCGGGCTGGAGGAGGCGGCGACGCGGATCCGCACCTATGAGGTGCAGTTCGTGCCCGGCCTGCTCCAGACCAAGGAATACGCGCGAGCCGTGATCACCGCGGGCGCGGTCGGAGCCGCTCCCGAGGAGATCGCCCGTCGGGTGGATCTCCGGCTGGGGCGTCAGCGCGTCCTGGACGGCGACAGGGGTCCGATGTTCTGGGCGGTGATCGACGAGGCGGCCCTGCGCCGTCCGATCGGCGGCATCGAGGTCATGAGGGGCCAACTCCAGCACCTGATCGACCTGATGAACCAGACCAACATCACGATCCAGATAATGCCGTTCAGCTTCGGGGGACACGCCGCGGAGGGCGGCGCGTTCAGCATCCTGCGGTTCTATGACGCGGACCTGCCCGACATCGTCTATGTCGAGCAACTCGCCAGCGCGCTCTACCTGGACAAACGGGATGAAGTCGATCGATACGGCGAGGTCATGGAGCGACTCTGCGCCGTCAGTACGACTCCCGACGAGACCACCGGCATGCTGCGACAGATCATGCTCGACCTGTGATCAGTCGCTCCTAGGTGTGTCTCTGCTCTAGACTGCACCTTGGCGCTGGACACCCGCCACAGTGGAGCCTGCCCAGAGGGTCGTGCCAAGGCGGCGGTGCTTCGTGCCGCTCACGTGGGCGCGGCGCGCGTAACGTGCCGCGGTAGCCGTGCTTGGCGCGCCCGCGATCACCAAATGCTTGATCAAGGAGACCACCCCGTGAAGACCGCTGTCGAGGAGCTCAGCCCGACCCGGGTGAAGCTCACCGTCGAGGTGCCGTTCGAGGAGCTCGAGCCGAGCCTGCAAGCCGCCTACAAGAAGGTCGCCCAGCAGGTGCGTGTCCCCGGCTTCCGCCCCGGCAAGGTGCCCGCCCGGATCATCGAGCAGCGCTTCGGCCGCGCGGTGGTTCTCGAGGAGACGCTGAACGACGCCCTGCCCAAGCTGTACGGCCAGGCCGTGGACGAGACCGACGTGTTCCCGGTCAGCCAGCCGGAGATCGAGGTCACGAAGATCGAGGACGGCTCGCAGGTCGAGTTCACCGCCGAGGTGGACATCCGTCCGGCCTTCGACGTCCCGGCGTACGACGGGACCGAGGTCGTCGTCGACGTCGCCGAGGTGTCCGACGAGGACATCCAGACCCAGCTCGACGCCCTGCGCCAGCGTTTCGCCACGCTGACCGGCGTGGAGCGTGCCGCCGCGCGCGGCGACTACGTCGTCATGGACCTGCGTGCCGAGATCGACGGCAAGAACCTCGACGAGCAGCAGGCGTCGGACGTGTCGTACGAGGTCGGCGCCGGTTCGGTGCTCCAGGGCCTCGACGACGCCCTTGAGGGGCTGTCCGCAGGCGAGGAGAAGACCTTCCGCACCACCCTGGTCGGCGGCGAGAACGCCGGCGACGAGGCCGACGTGATCATCAACGTGAAGTCGGTCAAGGAGAAGGTGCTGCCCGAGCTGGACGACGAGTTCGCCCAGCTGGCCAGCGAGTTCGACACGCTGGACGAGCTGAAGGACAGCATCCGCGAGCAGGCCCGCCGCAACAAGCTGATCGAGCAGGTCATGCAGAGCCGTGAGAAGGCTCTCGACGCCCTGCTGGACCAGATCGACATCCCGCTGCCGGAGAGCGCGCTCAAGGCCGAGATCGACTCGCGCAAGCACAACCTCGAGCACCAGATCGCCGAGAGCGGCCTGAGCCGCGAGGCGTACTTCCGTCTCTACCAGACGACCGAGGACGAGCGCTTCGCCGAGTTCGAGGCCAACTCCGCCAAGGCGCTGAAGGCGGGCTTCGTCCTCGACAAGATCGTCAAGGCCGAGGACATCGGTGTCAGCGAGCAGGAGCTCACCAACTTCGTGGTGCGCCGCGCCATGCAGCTCGGTGTCGCCCCGAACACCCTGGCCCAGCACCTCGCCGACAACGACCAGCTCACGCTGGCCATGATGGAGATCGTCCGCGAGAAGGCCAAGACGGTCGTCGGCGACGCCGCCAAGGTGACCGACGAGGCCGGCAACGAGGTGGACATCAAGGCCATCTACGCCGAGCTCAACCCCGAGCAGGAGGGTGGCCCGGAGGACGAGGAGTCCGCCGAGTAGGCACCTGCCCGCAAAGCTCGACCCGACCCCCGTCACGCTCCGGCGCGGCGGGGGTCTGGCGTCCCCGCAGTACGGCTCCGTCGGCCCTCCCGCCCATGCGCCGTCAGCGAACAGCAGCGCGAGGGGGCATGAGCTGTCGACGCCGCGCGTTAAGGTCACAAGCAAAGCCAATCGACTTCGACGCATCGGAAGGTGACGCTGTGACCAGCCCGCCGACCTTCTTTCAGCCCACGAGCTTCGGCCCTGAGTCGCGCGGCCGTGAGAACGGTTCGTTCCGCCTCGAGGACCAGCTCTACCAGCGGCTGCTCCGTGAGCGCATCGTGGTGCTCGGCACCCAGGTCAACGACGAGGTCGCCAACCGGCTGTGCGCCGAGCTGCTGCTCCTTGCCGCGGACGACTCGGACCGGGACATCTGGCTGTACATCAACTCCCCTGGCGGCTCGGTGACGGCCGGCATGGCGATTTACGACATGATGGAATACGTGCCGAACAACGTGTGCACGGTCGCGATGGGTCTGGCCGCTTCCATGGGCCAGTTCCTGCTCTGCGCCGGGGCGCCGGGCAAGCGGTACGCGCTGCCCAACGCCCGCATCATGATGCACCAGCCGTCCGGCGGCATCGGCGGCACCGCGGCCGACATCGCGATTCAGGCCGAGCAGATGCTCTACGTGAAGAAGACCCTGGCCGAGCGGATCGCGTTCCACACCGGCCAGCCGCTCGACCAGATCGAGCGCGACTCCGACCGTGACCGCTGGTTCACGGCCGAGGAGGCCAAGGACTACGGCTTCATCGACCACGTCGTGCGTAGCGCACGGCAGGTGCCCTCTGAGGGCGCCGTCTCATGAGTGGAGCTACCGAAGTGAATGAGCTGATCCGGCCGGGAGACATCAACGGCCGTTACATCATCCCTTCGTTCGTCGAGCGTACGACGTACGGCGTGAAGGAGATGAACCCGTACAACAAGCTGTTCGAGGACCGCATCATCTTCCTCGGCGTGCAGATCGACGACGCCTCGGCGAACGACGTCATGGCGCAGTTGCTCACCCTGGAGTCGCTCGATCCCGACAGGGACATCAGCATCTACATCAACTCGCCGGGCGGGTCGTTCACCGCGATGACGGCGATCTACGACACGATGCAGTTCGTCCGTCCGGAGATCCAGACGGTGTGCCTCGGGCAGGCCGCGTCCGCCGCGGCGGTGCTGCTCGCCGGTGGCACGCCCGGCAAGCGATTCGCGCTGCCGAACGCCCGTGTCCTGATCCACCAGCCGTCCACCGAGGGCGGCGGCCAGGGCAGTGACATCGAGATCCAGGCCCGCGAGATCCTGCGCATGCGTGAGCTGCTCGAGGACATTCTCGCGAGGCACTCGGGCAAGGCGCCGGACGACGTCCGCAGGGACATCGAGCGCGACAAGATTCTCAGCGCCGAAGAGGCGAAGGCGTACGGGCTGGTCGACGACATCATCCCGACGCGGAAGAAGCGCGCCGCGGCGATCGCTTCCTGAGGAAGTCGAACGCACCGGAACGGTGCCCATTTGGGCACGTTCCGGTGCGACTCACCGCCAGGGGGCTCACTGAGGGTCCAGGAGACGGTAACGTCGATACCTGAGCGGGATGACGTTTTCGCACCGAGTCAGAGCGGGTGGCGGACGGAACTGACCGCGTCAGCAGGGCGGTCCCACGCAAAGGAGTATCTGGGGTGGCACGCATCGGCGACGGGGGAGACCTGCTGAAGTGTTCGTTCTGCGGCAAGAGCCAGAAGCAGGTCAAGAAGCTCATCGCCGGACCCGGCGTCTACATCTGCGATGAGTGCATCGATCTCTGCAACGAGATCATCGAGGAGGAACTCTCCGAGTCCTCCGAGCTGAAGTGGGACAACCTTCCCAAGCCGCGCGAGATCTACGAGTTCCTCGACGCCTACGTCATCGGTCAGGACAAGGCGAAGAAGGCGCTCTCTGTGGCGGTCTACAACCACTACAAGCGCGTCCAGTCCGGTGAGCGCGGCCGGGACGACGGCATCGAGCTGTCCAAGTCCAACATCCTGCTTCTCGGCCCGACCGGGTCCGGCAAGACGCTGCTGGCGCAGACGCTGGCCAAGATGCTCAACGTGCCGTTCGCCATCGCCGACGCCACCGCCCTGACCGAGGCCGGCTACGTCGGAGAGGATGTCGAGAACATCCTCCTCAAGTTGATCCAGGCGGCGGACTACGACGTCAAGAAGGCCGAGACCGGCATCATCTACATCGATGAGGTCGACAAGATCGCCCGCAAGAGCGAGAACCCGTCGATCACGCGGGACGTCTCCGGCGAGGGAGTCCAGCAGGCTCTGCTGAAGATTCTCGAGGGGACCACCGCGAGCGTGCCTCCCCAGGGCGGCCGTAAGCATCCGCACCAGGAGTTCATCCAGATCGACACCACCAACGTGCTGTTCATCTGCGGTGGCGCCTTCGCCGGGCTCGAAAAGATCATCGAATCGAGGGTCGGCAAGAAGGGGATCGGCTTCAACGCCATCATCCGCTCCAAGGAGGAGATCGACTCCTCGGACGTCTTCTCCGACGTCATGCCGGAGGACCTGCTGAAGTTCGGCATGATCCCCGAGTTCGTCGGCCGGCTCCCCGTGATCACCTCGGTGCACAACCTCGACCGGGACGCGCTGATCCAGATCCTCACCGAGCCGCGGAACGCGCTGGTCAAGCAGTACCGCCGCCTCTTCGAGCTGGACAACGTCGAGCTGGAGTTCTCCGACGACGCGCTCGAGGCGATCGCCGACCAGGCGATCCTGCGGGGCACCGGTGCCCGGGGCCTGCGGGCCATCCTCGAGGAGGTCCTCCTCTCGGTGATGTACGAGGTGCCGTCCCGCCAGGACGTCGCCCGTGTCGTCATCACGCGCGAGGCCGTCTTGGAGCACGTCAATCCGACGCTCGTGCCGCGGGACCAGCTCCAGGCGAAGCAGCAGCGCACCCCTCGGGAGAAGTCGGCCTGATCCGGCCTCCGGAGGCTGAACGGCCTCGGACTGCACGTAGTGGCGTGGGCACGGATACGGACGGCCATAGAATTGGTCACCGTGACAACGCCTGAACTGCCGACCCAGTACGCACCCGCCGACGTCGAGACCCGCAGCTACGAACGCTGGGTATCGGAAGGCTTCTTCACCGCGGACCCGGGCAGCGGGCGTGAGCCGTACAGCATCGTGCTTCCGCCGCCGAACGTGACCGGCTCGCTGCACGTGGGGCACGCCCTCGACCACTCGATCCAGGACGCGCTGACCCGGCGGGCCCGGATGCGCGGCCTGGAGACCTTGTGGGTCCCCGGAATGGACCACGCCGGCATCGCCACGCAGAACGTCGTGGAGCGCGAGATCGCCAAGGAGGGCCTGTCCCGCCACGACCTGGGTCGCGAGGCGTTCGTCGACCGGGTGTGGCGGTGGAAGGAAGAGTCCGGCGGGCGCATCCTCGGCCAGATGACGAAGCTCGGCGACGGCGTGGACTGGTCACGCGAGCGCTTCACCATGGATGAGGGCCTCTCCCGGGCCGTCCAGACCATCTTCAAGAAGCTCTTCGACGACGGGCTCATCTACCGCGCCGAACGCATCATCAACTGGTGCCCGCGGTGCCTCACCGCTCTCTCCGACATCGAGGTCGAGCACAGCGACGACGAGGGAGAGCTCGTCTCGATCCGGTACGGCTCGGACGAAACGGAGATCGTGGTCGCCACGACCCGGGCCGAGACGATGCTGGGCGACACCGCGGTGGCGGTCAACCCGTCGGACGAACGTTACGCCCACCTCGTCGGGCGGCTGGTGGAGCTTCCTCTCACGGGACGCCAGATCCCGATCGTGGCGGACGAGCACGTCGACCCGTTCTTCGGGACGGGCGCGGTCAAGGTGACTCCGGCCCATGACCCCAACGACTTCGAGATCGGCCGCCGCCACTCGCTGCCCTCGATCTCAATCATGGACGAGCGCGGTGTGATCACCACCCACGGTCCCTTCCAGGGACTGGACCGGTTCGAGGCCCGGCCGGCGGTGGTCGCCGCGCTGCGCCAGCAGGGCAGGATCGTCGCGGAGAAGCGGCCCTACCTGCATTCCGTCGGCCACTGCTCACGCTGCAAGACCGTGGTGGAACCGCGGCTGTCGCTGCAGTGGTTCGTCAACGTCTCGCCGCTGGCCAAGGCCGCCGGAGACGCCGTGCGGGACGGCCGGACCCGGATCCACCCGCCGGAGCTGGCCAAGCGCTACTTCGACTGGGTCGACGACATGCACGACTGGTGCATCTCACGCCAGCTGTGGTGGGGGCACCGCATCCCCGTCTGGTACGGCCCCGAGGGCGAGGTCGTGTGTGTGGGGCCGGACGACGAGCCTCCCGCCGGTTACGTCCAGGACCCTGACGTGCTCGACACCTGGTTCTCCTCCGGCCTCTGGCCGTTCTCCACGCTGGGATGGCCGGAGGCCACACCGGAGCTGAAGCGGTTCTATCCGACGTCCGTCCTGGTCACCGGATACGACATCCTCTTCTTCTGGGTCGCCAGGATGATGATGTTCGGTCTGTACGCGATGGACGGGCAGCCGCCGTTCCGTACGGTGGCGCTGCACGGCATGGTGCGCGACCAGTTCGGCAAGAAGATGTCCAAGTCGTTCGGAAACGTGGTCGATCCGCTCGACTGGATCTCCCGATACGGCGCCGACGCCACCAGGTTCACCCTGCTGCGCGGTGCCAACCCGGGATCCGATGTCGCCATCAGCGAGGACTGGGCGGGCGGGTCGCGCAACTTCTGCAACAAGATCTGGAACGCGACCAGGTTCGCGCTCATAAACGGCGCGGTCGTGGACGGCCTGCCGTCCGACCTCACCGCCGCGGACCGCTGGGTGCTGTCCCGGCTGCAAGCCGTGATCGCGTCCGTGGACGCCGCCTTCGAGGATTTCGAGTTCGCCAAGATCTCCGATGTCCTGTACCACTTCGCATGGGACGAGGTCTGCGACTGGTACGTCGAGCTCGCGAAGATCCAGATATCCCAGGGCGGGGAGGTCGCGGAGAACACCAAGCGTGTTCTCGGCCACGTCTTCGACGCTCTGCTTCGGCTGCTGCATCCGCTGGTTCCGTTCGTGACAGAGGAACTGTGGCGTGCGCTGGCGGGAGGGGAGTCGCTGGTCGTCGCCGACTGGCCGGTCGCGGTGCCCGACCTGGCCGATCCGGGGGCCGAGCAAGAAATCGCCGCTCTCCAGGAGCTGGTCACCGAAGTGCGGAGATTCCGCTCGGACCAGGGGCTCAAGCCCGGTCAGAGAGTGGCCGCCCGACTGGACCTTGCCGGTACGGCGCTCGCTCCGCATGAAGGGGCCATCCGGGCGCTGCTGCGCCTGGACGCGCCGGGCGAGACCTTCACCGCTACCGCGCGCATCGCCGTGGGACCCGTCGACGTCGAGATCGACACCGCCGGGGCCATCGATGTCGTCGCCGAGCGCAAGCGCCTGGAGAAGGACCTCGCCGCAGCGCGCAAGGAGCACGCCCAGGTGACCGGGAAGCTCGGCAATGAGCAGTTCATGGCCAAGGCGCCGGAGGACGTGGTGGCGAAGGTGCGCAGCCGGGCCGCCCAGGCCGAGGAGGACATCGCGCGCCTCCAGGCCCAGCTGGCCGCCCTCCCCAGCTAAGCTCCGCGACAGCTAGGTTCCGCAGCGGGCCGGCCCGCGCAGGTTTGAGTGACGCTGGAGTGGGAAAGACTCCAAAGTTGCCTCAGATGTGCGCGGCCGGTCCCGCGGGCTGGTAAAGTTCTCTCTCGCAGGGCTCACCGGCGCGTCTCACTCCCCTCGGGGAAATGAGTGCTACGGTTCCTGTATCTCCTCTCTCTGATCGGAATTCCGATTGTCCTGGCGTAATTCGACAGGATTGCGGAAGGCCAGTACGTTAGAGGGGTTGCCCCGGAGACGGGGCAGCTGCGATTCCTCTCGGGTTGCAGGGTTCGGGTCAAGTGTTCCGAAATGGGACGGTTTGACACGGATCGGGCGGCCTGAAAGAATAGCGAAAGTAAGAGCAAAACAAAACGAAGCGTAAACGCCCCGGAGCGGATGGCTCGGTTTCGAGTCTGAGGTGATGGTGGTCGCGTCCGTTTCTTGAGAACTCAACAGT